>JBAXES010000361.1:0-5028 GCA_037140315.1 Chloroflexales bacterium | reverse complement strand
GGTCAGGGTCCAGACGAAGGTGCGCTCCTCGCCCGAGACGATCCGCCAGGTGCTCTCGAAGGTGGCGGGGTGCCCGACGAGGGCGGCCTGGGCGCGGGCGGCGAGCATCGCGCGCTGCTCGGGGGCGACGAATTGCTCCAGGTAACTGGTGCCAAGGGCCGCGGCGCGGGCCACGCCATACACGCGCTGGGCCTCGCGGTTAAACTCGGAGATGCGCAGGTCAGGCGCGGTGCAGATGATCAGGCTGCCCGCCGACTCGACCAGGGAGCTGAAGCGGCGCGCGGAGTCCTCGACGCTGGCGAAGAGGCGCGCGTTCACCACAGCGACGCTGACCTGGTCGGCCAGCAGGCTCAGCAGGGCGAGGTCGTCGTCGGTGAGGAGCGGCACACCGTTCGACTCGACCGCCAGGATACCGAGGGGCGGGCCGTCGCTATAGCGCAGCGGGACAATGATCGCCTGGCAGATATCGGGCATGGCGAACATAAAATCCGAGTCCTGGCGGGCGTCGCGCACAAAGACAGCCTCGCCGCTGCGGGCCACCCGCCCGCTGGCGCCCTGGCTAAGCTGGATCGTCGCGATCACCGAGTCATAGCCGACGACCGACTGAAGGTAGAGGGCGTCGCCCTCACGCAGGTAGATGCTGATCATCTGGTAGTCAAAGGCGCGATGGATCTGGTCGACGACCGTCTGGCAGATCTGGTCGAGGCGCAGGTCGGAGGTGATCGCCTGGGCGACGCGCTGCACCGTGGTGAGCTCGCTGAGGCGACGCCGGGCCGAGCGCATCAGCAGGGCATTGTCGACGGCGAGCGCGGTGCGGCGGCAGATCTCCTCGGCCAGAGCCACGATCTGCGGGCAGAAGCGACGCCCGGACGAGGTGATGGAGAACGAGATCGCCCCGCGGGTCTCGCCGCGCACCGCCAGCGGCACCACCAGCAGGCTGCGCTGGCCGATCTGGCGCAGCAGGCGGAGGTACGCTGAGTCTGCGGGGCCCCCCTCATATATCGCATCGGTGACCGGATCGATCAAGATCGTCCGCCCGCAGGCGGCAGCCCGCCGAGAGAGCGCGATCGCGGCGGGGGGCGACTTCATCCGCCGCAGGGCCTCGGCGAGCGGCTCGTCCGCCGGGTCGGCGCAGACGACAGAGAGCCGGCGCAGGCCGCCCGGGTCGGCCACGTAGATGGCACACCAGTCGGCGATGAATGGCACGGCGAGGCGGGCGATATTGCCGAGCACCTCCTCGTAGTCGAGCGACGCCACCAGGATCGAGCCTGCGGCGGCGAGAAAGCGCAGCTGCGCGTCATCCCATTCGAGCTGTGACAGGGCGGGAGGGAGATGAGACATGCAAGTATCCTTGTCCAGCACGACGTGATGTACAGTGCGTGGTATCGTACATGATCAAAGAGCCGGATCACAAGCCACAGGTCGCATGCGGTACAATAGCGATCTGAGTAGCGCACCGCGCCCTATGGCCATCATTACAGAAGGCACCTTCCTATGCTACCACCTAAACGAACGTCCGCGATCCCCAGACATACCGGCATGGTCGCCCTGGCCCTGCTGGCCGCGCTGCTCACCGGGTGCAGCCTGCCCTTCGGCCAGAACTCCACGCCCCAGCCCGTGATCCTGATCGTCACCGCCACACCCGACCAGCGCGCCCAGGCCGCAACCGCTACCGCCGCCCCCTCCGCCGCCCCGGCGACGCCCGCGCAGGGCGACGCGGCCACGGCGACGCCGGCCCCGGCGACGGGCGGGCTCCTGGCGCGGGTGAAGGAGCGCGGGAAGCTGATCTGCGGCACCAACGCCGACCTGCCGGGCTTCGGGTTCTACGATAACGTGCGCAGCCAGTGGAGCGGCTTCGACGTGGACTTCTGCCGGGCCGTTGCGGCGGCGATCTTCAGCGACGCGAGCGCGGTGGAGTTTGTGGCCCTGAACACCTCGGGCCAGAACGAGCGCTTCGAGGCGGTGCGCAGCGGCAAGGTGGATGTGCTCTTTCGCAACACCACCTGGACCCTGGGCCGCGATGTGTCGCAGCTGGCCTTCGGGCCGACGACCTTCCACGACGGGCAGAGCTTTATGGTGCGCGCCGCCGACAAGATCACGAGCATGAGCGACCTGGCGAACAAGAAGATCTGCGTGGCCCGCGGCACCACCAGCGAGCAGAACCTGAACGACGACTTCGCCGCGCGCAATATCGCCTTTACGCCGGTGCTCTACGACGATGAGAACCAGCTCTACCCGGCCTACGACTCTGGCCTGTGCGACGCCGTCACCAGCGACAGCTCACAGCTCGTCTCGAAGCGGCAGACCCTGGCCAAGCCGCAGGACCACACGATCCTGGGCGACCGCATCTCGCGCGAGCCGCTGGGGCCGGCGTTCATCGAGGGCGATGAGCAGTGGCGCGACATCGTGAGCTGGTCGGTCTTCGCGACCATGTACGCCGAGGAGGTGCGGGTCGACGAGGCGAACGTCGAACAGATGAAGGCCAGCAGCACCGACCCGCGGGTGCGGCGGCTGCTCGGCCTTGAGGGCGACTTCGGCACGAAGCTCGGCCTGGGCAACGACTTCGCCTACCAGATCATCAGCAAGGTGGGGAACTACGCCGATATCTACAACCGCAACCTGGGGCCGAGCACGCCCTTCGCCCTGGAGCGCGGCCCGAACAAGGCCTGGAACCTGGGCGCCGGCGGGGTGCTGGCCTCGCCACCGTTCCGGTAGAGCTCTTTTCGGAGTGGCGAAGCCACTGGCACCGGGGTATACTGTCGCTGCGGGCGCACGACCTAATATGGCGATCTGGCAACCTCAAAGCTGCGTGCCGACTTTAGCGTGAGCGTTGACGACCTACTCGATGCGAGATTAAGGATATCGATACTATGGCGCGGGCAGAGAAACGGCCCCTGGAGGGCCAGGGCCAGGGCGAGGACGAACGGGCGGAGTCGGGCGGGCTGATCGGGCTGATCACCGTATCGTGTCGGCACATCGCGCTGCTGGCGGCGGTGATCGCCACGTGCGGCAGCCTCTTCTTCAGCGAGGCGCTGCACTGGCTACCCTGCCAGCTCTGCTGGTATCAGCGCATCCTGATGTACCCGCTGACCGTGATCCTCACCGTGGGCATCCTGCGGCGCGACCGTGGGCTACACTGGTACGCCCTGCCGCTCTCGCTGGCCGGGATGGGCGTATCGACCTACCACTACCTTGAGGTGATGAGGCTGATCGAGCCCGCCCCGTGTAGCGGCGTGGTGCCCTGTAGCGTCGACTACCTCACCCCGATCCTGACCGGCCCGCTGAGCTTTGTTAAGATCCCCTTCCTGGCCCTGGTGGCCTTCACGATCATCAGCGTGATGCTCGGCAACCTCGCCGTCGCTGACGACGAGGCCCTGCCGAGATCTGGGGGCGGGCAGGCGGCGGCGGGCTGGTGGGCGATCGGGATCATCGCCGTGACGACAGTCGTCTTCCTAGGCCTCGGCGCGGCGCTCTAACGCCAGCCAGGGCTAGTGCAAAGTCCTTGGGGCTACGCCCCAGACCCAGCTTTCTTGTTGGGTTTGGGCGGTGAAGCCGCCCAAACCCAACAAGAAAAGAACGTGGAGGCGGCGAAGCCGCCCCCACACCCCCACTGGGAGATAACATGGTACCATATTGTTAGGCGAAAAGAGGCGGCTAAGGACGGAGCGAGGATGATGAGGCTTGAGCGTCGGCGCGACGGCACCGTCTATGTGCTAGAGGATTATGGCCCTGACGCGGATGAGCTGCGCCGCCGGCTTGGGCGCTGGCCGGGCGGCTACGTCCAGTGGGAGGCCACCGGGATCCCGCTGCCGTCGCCCGATGGCGCGCGGCCGCGCGGCAGCGGGCCGACCTGGGCACTGTGGCGGCCGCGCGATGCGATCGAGGTGCTGCCCGAGCTTGAGGATCCGACCGAATTCCTTGGTGCACCTGGGCCACATACCCCAGAGGCGCCAGACGCTGAGCTGAGCCCCGCCGCGCCCGAGCCGGGCGCAGATCCGGCCAGAGCAGAGCTGGCCGGGGCCAGCGGGCCGAGCCAGCGGGTGCGGCGCTATGTCCCCCCGCGGCTCCAGCCGCGCACCACCAAGTATAAGAACCTGACCCGCATCGAGGCCAGCCCCAAGCACCGGCCCGGCTACCTGGTGCGCGTCACCTGGGCCAGGAAGACCCACACGAAATACTTCGCCGACGCAGCCCACGGCGACCGGCTCGGCTCGCTCGCGGCCGCCGTGGAGTGGCGCGACCAGATCGAGCGCGAGGTCGGCAAGCCGCACACCAACCGGCCCGCGATCGGCGTGGCCTACTCGAACACGGGGATCATCGGCATCTCGCGCACCACCAAGGCGGGAAAGCCGATCTTCCAGGTGACGTGGTACGAGGACGGCAAGCAGCGGCGGCGGGTGTTCAGCATCGACGGGCTGGGCGAGCAGAAGGCACTCAAGGCGGCGCGCAAGGCGCGGGCTGCGGTGGAGCGGCAGAAGTAGCGGCATGCCGCATCGCCACATCACGCTCGTCGCCGTCCTGGCCCTGGCGCTGCTGGGGGCCACCGTCGCGCACGCCCAGGCCGCTCTCGATATCGACGGGTACCTCCGGCTGCTGCGCGAGGCCCACGCCGCCGCCGAGCGGCGCGACCAGATCGGGCTGGAGCAGGTGGCCCCGGCCCTAACCGCCGTCCGCAGCGTGGCCCTGCCCGGCGGCGGCAGCGCCCCGGCAGATAACCGCTGGCTGGCCGAGGCGCTGGGCGCGCGCCGCCCGGATCTGCCGGCGATCACCGCCCGTCTCGGCGCGCTGATCGACGCCCTCTCCTACCCGTCCGGCCCGCCCGCAGCCGACGCCGAGGATCGCCTAAAAGCCATCCTCTCCCGACCGCCCTTCAGGCAGGGCGATGCGCCCCGCGCCCCCGGCTGGCTCGATCGGCTGCTCCAGTGGCTGATCGACTTGCTCGACCGCACCTTCGCGCCGGTGAGCCGGGGTGCGGCGCAGAGCGGCGGCGGGCTGGCATGGCTGATCGCCGCCATTGGACTGCTGATC
>JBAXES010000360.1:0-5034 GCA_037140315.1 Chloroflexales bacterium | reverse complement strand
GCGGCTATACCGCCCCATCAGTCGTGATCACGGGCATCGATGGCAGCGGCGCGACGGCCCACGCCACCGTGAGCCTGGGCGCCATCACCGCAATTACGGTCGACAGCGGCGGCAGCGGCTACGTCGGCATCCGCAAGTTCGTCACCAAGCTGCCTGGCCTCGGGTATGACAACCGCAACGCGCTCGGCCAGTACATCCCGGTGGGCGTCCCCGACACCACGACCTACCCAGGATCTGACTACTACGAGATCGAGCTCCGCGAGTACACCGAGCAGCTCCACCCCGACTTGCCCGCGACCACGCTGCGCGGGTATGTGCAGGTCAACACAAACGATCCGAATATCAAGAAGCCGAGCGTCCTTGGCCCGACGATCATCGCCCAGCGCAACACGCCGGTGCGCATCAAGTTCACCAACAAGCTGCCTGCCGGCACCGGCGGCGACCTCTTCATCCCGGTCGATACGACGGTTATGGGCGCGGGCACCGGGCCAAACGGCGGCACTGAGACCTACGCGCAGAACCGGGCCGGCATCCACCTCCACGGCGGCATCACGCCCTGGATCAGCGACGGCACGCCCCACCAGTGGACGACCCCGGCCACCCAGACGACCGCCTACCCCAAGGGCGTGAGTGCGCAGACCGTCCCCGATATGCCTGACCCCGGGCCGGGCGCGATGACCTTCTTCTACACCAACCAGCAGAGCGCCCGCCTGCTCTTCTACCACGACCACGCCTATGGGCTTACCCGCCTCAATGTCTACGTCGGCGAGTCCGCCGGCTATATTCTGCAGGATAGCGTTGAGCAGGCCCTGGTCACCGCCGGGACAATCCCCGCAACGCAGATCCCGCTGATCATCCAGGATCGGACGTTCGTGCCTGGGCCGAACCAGCTGGCCGCCACCGACCCGACATGGAACGCGGTTACGGCCAATAAGGCCGGGCTCGGCAGCTTGTGGTTCCCCCACGTCTATATGCCAAACCAGAACCCAGCCGATATGGAGGGCACAAACGCTATGGGTCGCTGGGACTACGGCGCCTGGTTCTGGCCGCCCTACACCGGCCTGGTTCACCAGCCGGTCGCGAACCCCTACTATGTGGCCGGTACCAGCGAGGGCCCGGTGATCCCCGCGACGCCCAACCCGTCCATTGTGCCGGAAGGCTTTATGGACACCCCCCTGGTGAACGGCACGCCCTACCCGTACCTCCCGGTGGGCAAGAAGGCATACCGGTTCCGCATCCTCAACGCCAGTAACGACCGCTTCCTGAACCTACAGCTCTACCTGGCCAAGTCGAATGCGGACATGTGGGATGTCAGCGGCAACCTCAACGACCCTGACGCCGGCGAGGTGCCGATGCTCGACGCGATTAAGCGGGTGGGCTTCCCGGCTACCTGGCCGACCGATGGCCGCGAGGGCGGGGTGCCAGACTATACGAAATCCGGCCCATCCATGATCCAGATCGGGACCGAGGGCGGATTCCTGCCGGCCCCGGCGGTGCTGCTCAATCACCCGGTCACGTATGACTACAACCGCAGGAGCATCACCGTCCTCAATATCACGGACAAGACCCTCTTTCTAGGCCCCGCCGAGCGGGCCGACGTGATCGTCGACTTCTCGCAGGTGCCCGATGGCTCCAAGCTGATCCTTTACAACGACTCGCCCGCGCCAGTCCCCGCGTTTGATACGCGCAACGACTACTTCACGGGCGACTCGGATCAGAGGGACACCGGCGGCGCCCCGCCGACGCTGCCGGGCTACGGCCCCAACACCCGGACGATCATGCAGTTCCAGGTGTCTGCGGCCCTCGGCACGGCGGCGCAGTTCAGCGTCGCCAACCTCCAGGCGGCGCTGCCGGCCGCTTTCGCCGCGTCGCAGAATCCGATCATCGTGCCCCAGACGGCGTACGGCCCCGCATACGGGAAGACACTCACCAACACGTACGTCCGTATCCAGGACACCGCCGTCTCCTTCACCCCGGTGGGCTCGGCCACGCCGCTGACGATCAATATGGCCCCGAAGGCCATCCAGGAGCTGTTCGAGGTCGAGTATGGGCGCATGAACTCCACCCTGGGTGTGGAGGTACCGAACACCAATGCCACCGTCCAGACGACCATCCCCTACGGCTACATCGACCCAACCACCGAGAACATCCAGGACTCGATCACGCCGATGTCGCCGATAGCCGGCGATGGCACCCAGATCTGGAAGATCACGCACAACGGCGTTGACACCCACGCCATTCACTTCCACCTGTTCGACGTGCAGCTGGTCAACCGGGTCGGCTGGGACGGTCAGATCAAGCCACCGGACGCCAACGAGCTGGGGTGGAAGGACACCGTCCGCATGAATCCCCTGGAGGACGCGATTGTGGCCCTGCGGGCCGTCGCGCCAAAGACGCCCTTCGGCATCGCCGACAGCATCAGGCCGATCGACGTGGCCTCGCCCATCGGCTCGACAATGGGCTTCACGAACGTCGACCCGAACGGCAACCCGGTCACTGTCGTCAACCAGGTCGTCAACTTTGGGGATGAGTATGTGTGGCACTGCCACCTGCTCGGCCACGAGGAGAACGACATGATGCGACCGATCGTGTTTAAGGTGACGAAGACAGTGCCGGAGGCGCCGAACCTGTCGGCGACGGGGTCGCCGCCCGGGCCAATTGCGCTCAGCTGGAACGACGCCACCCCGCCGACACCGATCTTCGGCCAGGCGGGCACCTACTGGGGCAACGCCAAGAATGAGATCGGCTTTGAGATCCAGCGGGCGACGGTTGCCCAGAACGGCACCGCCGGGGCCTACACTCTGATCGGGAAAGCCCTGGCGAACGTGACGACCTACACGGATAGCAGTGCCGTTGCGGGCACCACCTATAGCTACAAGGTAGTCGCCTACAACGCAGCGGGCAAGACGGCGTCCAACACGATCACCGTCGGGTCGACTGTGGTGGGCACAACTCCGAATGCACCCTCGCAGCTCACGGCGATCAACATCACGGTCTCGTCGATCACCCTCACATGGCGGGACAACGCGAACAACGAGCAGGGCTTTGTGATCGAGCGCAGCATGAACGGTCGCACCTGGACCAAGATCGCCACGACAACAGCGAACGTCCGCACCTACATTGACAACGGCCTGACGCGCAACACCACCTACTGGTATCGTGTGCAGGCGTTCAACCAAGTCGGTGCCTCGACCTACGCGGGGCCGATCTCGGTGACGACCAGATTGCGCTAAGCAGAAAGAAGGAACGACAATGCGTTCGATCCGCACATCAATAGGGTCACTGCTGATCGTGCTGGCGCTCCTAGGGGCCTGGAACCCCGCGAGAGCTGAGCTAGAGCGGGCAGGTCTGGGTCCGAGGGTTGCTGGTGACGGAGCTGCGCTAGATCTGACAGATCTAGTCTCGACCATTGCTGGCTACCACCAGGCTAACGACGGCGCCGCCGCTGTCGCACACTTCCATGGGCCTGTGGGGGCGGCGCTCAGCGCCGACGGGGCCTTCGCCCTGGTGGCCGATACCGGGGACCACACTATCCGCAAGATCGTCTTCGCGACGGGGATGGTCACCACGTTTGCTGGCAACGCCGGCGAGTCCGGCACTGCCGACGGTATCGGCACGGCGGCCCGCTTCTACGCGCCCAGCGACGTGACCATCAGCCCCAATGGGCTCTTCGCCCTGGTGGCCGACACCGCCAACAATACCATCCGCAAGATCGACATGACGAGCGGACTCGTGAGCACGTTTGCCGGCGACTCGGCGGCGTCCGGCAGCGCTGACGGCATCGGCACCGCAGCGCTCTTCTTCTCTCCGAACAGCGTGTCCATCAGCGCCGACGGGGAGTTCGCCCTGGTGGCCGACACCGACAACGATACCATCCGCAAGATCGACCTGCTGAGCGCCGCAGTGACGACGCTGGCCGGCACCCCTGGCGAGGCTGGGGATATCGATGGCAGTGGTAACAGGGCGCTGTTTAACCGACCTACCGGGGTGGATATGGGCGGCGGCAATGACCCCTTCGCACTGGTGGCCGACCAGCTCAACAGCACCATCCGCCGGATTGATATGACCACCGGAGTGGTGACGACCCTGGCTGGCACAACCGGCGACGACGGCGACACCGACGGCACAACCGGCGATATCCGCTTCAATATGCCGACATCTGTCGCGGTGAGCGCCGACGGCGCGCGCGCGCTGGTGGCCGACACTGGCAACAGTTCTATCCGCGAGATCAGGCTGGATTCCGACCAGATCCAGGTTAGGACACTCGCGCTCACAGCCTCAAGCATCGAGGCTGCGCCGGCCACAGCAGGCCCGGCCATCACCTTCATACAGCCGGTCGGTGTGGCGCTTTCAGCCGATGGCACGCGCGGGATCGCGGTCGACATGGCCAGCTCGATCATAACGCGGATCGACGTCGAGGGCCAGTACGGCCAGCAGATTGGTGTGACCGACCAGATCTACGCCCCCACCGACAACCACCTGAATGGGCCGGAGAGCGTGGCGATGAGCGACAATGGCCACGTTGTGCTGGTCGCTAACACGGTTAATCAGACCATCGAGCGGCTCACCCTCGCCGTAGGCGCGACCGAGATCATCGCCGGGAGTCCGGGGGTGGTCGGGAGCGCCGACGGGGTTGGCCGCGAGGCCTCCTTCGCCTACCCCGTCGGCATCGCCCTGAGCGCCGACGGCACGGTGGCGGTTGTGGCCGACCGCGACAACCACACGATTCGCGAGATCGATATGGCGACCCGCCAGGTGACGACGCTGGCGGGCATGGCCGGTGTGGCTGGCGCGGAAGATGGCGTCGGGGCCGAGGCGATGTTCACCATGCCGCAGGCCGTGGCGATCAGCGGAGACAAGACGTACGTTCTGGTGGCCGACAGCTACAACCACGCCATCCGCCGGATCGATATGGCGACCCACCAGGTGACGACGCTGGCGGGCAGCCTGGGGGTAAGCGGCTCTAGCAACGGGGTGGGCGGCGCGGCGCTCTTCAGCCTGCCGTCGGGGGTCGCTATCTGCGATGCTGGCGCG
>JBAXES010000359.1:0-5066 GCA_037140315.1 Chloroflexales bacterium | reverse complement strand
ATCGTCCTTGAGGCCCTCGTGAATGTCTGGCGGCTCAGGTTCGGGCTGATCTAGCGCCGCCCCCTGTTGCGGCGCAGCCGCACCGATCATATAATGGCGTCAGTGATCGATACTGGCCCATAGGTTAGGATAGAGGGGTGCAACGTGGCAGGCGACGACCTCATGCAGAAGATCGAGCGGGCCCGCGACACCTACCGCGAGGAGCAGGACCGTACCCGCCGCGAGATCAGCGAGGTGGAGACGCTGGTGCGCCAGGGCAGCGGCGAGGTGGAGAAGCTCGGCCAGCGCGAGCTCTCGGTCTCGAACCGCGTGCGCGACCTTGAGGTCAACCTCGACAAGTATAGCAAGGAAGAGATTAAGAACTTCTTTGCCGCCGCCCAGGAGGTGCAGATACGCCTCCAGATCATGCGCGCCCAGCTGGAGCAGGTGCAGTCTCGCCGCGACATGCTCAAGGCTCGCCAGGCCCAGCTCGGTGATGTGATGGAGCTCCTCGATGATGTCTCGGGTGTGGTGCGCAGCGGCGGCGCGAGCCGTGGCGGCGACGGCACCGATACGGCGACGATGATCGCCAACATCATCCAGTCTCAGGAGAATGAGCGCCTGCGTATCTCGCTCCAGATGCACGACGGCCCGGCCCAGTCGATGAGCAACCTGGTGCTGCGCGCCGAGATCTGCCAGCGCCTGATCGACCGCGACCTCGACCAGGCCCGCTCGGAGCTGATCGGCCTGAAGACCGCGATCAATACGACCCTCCAGGATACGCGCCGCTTCATCTTCGACCTGCGGCCGATGACGCTGGATGACCTTGGGCTGGTGCCGACTCTGCGCCGCTATACAACCCAGCTTGGCGAGAAGAGCGGCCTGGAGATCAACCTGATGATCCAGAACATGGATCAGCGCCTGCCCAGCCACTACGAGGTGACGATCTTCCGCTTTGTCCAGGAGGCCCTCAACAACGTCGTCCGCCACGCGAGCGCCAAGCAGGTGCGCCTGCTCCTCGATGTCTCTGGCAACACCCTCCATATCTTGATCGAGGACGATGGCAGCGGCTTTCATGTGAGTGATGTGCTGGCCAGCGCCAACGCCCGTAAGAATATGGGCATCGCCGGCATGCGCCAGCAGGTTGAGGCGCTGCTGCGCGGTGAGTTCGGCATCGAGAGCGCGATTGGCCGCGGCACCCGTATTGCGGCCACCATCCCTATGCCCTGATCCTTCGATAGGCTTAGTACTTCCATTTATCGGTACTATGAGGCTATTGAGCATGGTTGGTGTAGTGGCTATACTGTCTCCTATAGGGGACACCTACACAAACATACGTCTACGCAAGGAAGGGAGGTGAATGATATGCTTCGCAGCTTTTTCGCTAAGGAAGAGGGCCAGGGCCTCGTCGAGTACGCACTGATCCTGGTGCTCATCGCTATTGTTGTTATCGGTATCCTGACCCTGCTCGGCAACCGCGTTAGCCAGGTCTTCAGCAGCATCAACAGCGGCCTCAGCAAGTAGCTCGCCGCTACGGGGTTTGTCGTCAAAACTACACGCAACCTAGCCGACGAACAAGGAGCGCTACCATGATTCGCAGCTTTTTCGCTAAGGAAGAGGGCCAGGGCCTCGTCGAGTACGCACTGATCCTGGTGCTCATCGCTATTGTTGTTATCGGTATCCTGACCCTGCTCGGCAACCGCGTTAGCCAAGTCTTCAGCAGCATCAACAGCGGCCTCAGCAAGTAGTCCTCGGCTCTTATTGATACGGTTCCCGGCGCGCTCCGCTCTTATTGCGGGGCGCGCCATTTTTGTTGTCGCAACGGGCGGTGCTACAATAGGGGGCGATCATCTATGTTAAGAAGGAGCCCCTGTGGTCGACTATTCGCGGAAGTGGTGGGCGTTGACCGCTGTAGGTAGCGGGGTTCTGCTGTCGACGATCGACGGCTCGATCGTCAACATCTCACTCAACACCCTTGTCGCCGCCTTTGGCAGTAACCTCAACATCGTCGAGTGGGTGGTGCTGTCATACCTGCTCACGATCACCTGCCTGCTGCTGCTGATGGGACGGCTTGGCGATATGTTCGGCAAGCGGCGGGTCTATGTTGCCGGGTTCATCATCTTCACGCTGGCATCGGCCCTCTGCGGCATCTCCCCGAACGTCGGCACGCTGATCGGGTTTCGGGTGGTGCAGGCGGTCGGCGCAGCGATGATCCAGTCGGCGGGGCCGGCGCTGCTGGTGACGGCGTTTCCACCAAGCGAGCGCGGCACCGCCCTAGGTGCCACCGGCTCATTTGTAGCCCTGGGTATCCTGATCGGGCCGGCCCTCGGCGGCGTGCTGCTGCGCTACGTGAGCTGGGAGTCGATCTTCTATGTGAATGTGCCGGTGGGCATCGCAGGCACATGGCTCACCCTACGCTACCTGGCACCCGACACAACGTCGGCGCGCGGCCAGGTCTTCGATGTGGCCGGGGCGCTGCTCCTGATGATCTCGATCTTCGG
This sequence comes from Chloroflexales bacterium, assembly GCA_037140315.1. Lineage (GTDB taxonomy): Bacteria > Chloroflexota > Chloroflexia > Chloroflexales > Chloroflexaceae > Oscillochloris. The sequence continues at coordinate 2,586 of JBAXES010000359.1, read as the reverse complement.
GCTGCTGCTGGCCCTCACCGAGGGGCCGATCTGGGGCTGGGGTGACAGTCGGATGCTGCTGCTGGCCGGCCTGTTCGCCGGGGCCGGGGCGGGATTTTTGGCCTGGGAGCTGCGCTTCCCGCAGCCGATGATCAACCTGCGCATCTTTCGCAGCGCCGCCTTCTCGCTGAACCTGCTGGCCGGCTTTATCCTGTTCATCGGCATGGCATTCAACCTGCTGCTCACCCCACTGTTCCTGCAGCTTGTCTACCACTTCGAGCTCCAGCAGGCCGGGCTGCTCCTGATGGCGCTGCCGCTAACCCTCTCGCTCACCTCGCCGATCAGCGGGCGGCTCTCGGACAAGGTCGGCCCGCGGGCGCTGACGATCGGCGGCCTGGCCTGTGTGGCCTGCGGGCTGTTCGGGCTCAGCTTTACCCGGGCCGACACGCCGGTGGCCCAGATGATCGCCTTTCTGCTGGTGGTCGGTGCGGGCACTGGCCTGTTCCAGAGCCCGAACAATAGCACGGTGTTCGGCAGCGCGCCGCCCGAGGCCCTCGGCGTGGCCAGCGGGCTGCTGGCGGTGATGCGCACCCTCGGGCAGACGACGGGGATCGCGATCGCCGGGGCGGTGTGGTCATCACGGGTGATCGCGCTGAACGGCGCGCCGATCCAGCCGATCACGGCCGCCTCGCCGCAGATCCTGGCCGGCGGATTCGACACGGCCATGCGTGTCGCGGCCGGGCTGGCCATCCTGGCGATCTTGCCCTCTCTGGCCGGCGGGCAGGCCACGCGCCGGCGGGCGGTGCCCGCCCGGCAGGCGGGCGATTAAGCAGGGGCGCAGCAGTAGGGTTGCCGCGCGTGGCAACCCTACTGCTGCGCCCCTACTTGCGCCCACACCGATCTGCTGGTAGGATGCCGCCGCTATGCAAGATACGACAGCCCCTGTGAGAGTGATCACCCGTTCCCTGCTGGTCGGGATGGCCCTGCTGGCATGCGCCCTGCTGCTGGTGGCGTGCGCTAACGGCCCCGCCCTCGCTGCGGTCACGGCCAGCGCCAGCAGCTTCGCCCCATCTGAGACGAATCAGCCCATGTCGATCAGCTATGTGATCGGGCGCGACGCGACGGTGGATGTGTACCTGCTCGACGCGGCCGGCGCGCGCTACGATCTGCGCCGCGGCCAGCCGCGCAGCGCCAGCGCCGACCCGTATGTGCTGCGCTTTGACGGCACGGTGCCGACGAGCGACCCGGTGCTGCTCCGCCGCCTGCTGCCCCCCGGCAGCTACACGCTGGTGGTGGCCGCCCAGCTGAGCGGGGGCGCCGCCGAGGAGCGCCGGGTGCCCCTGACGATCACCGGCAGCGAGCTGCCGATCCCCGACGTGCAGGGACTGCTGGTCTCTCCGCCGACGATCTCGCCGAACGCTGACGCGGTGAATGATGTCACCGAGATCACCTACCGCCTACCGGTGAGCGCCACCGTGAACATTGACATCAGCGCGCCCGGCGGCGAGACGATCCCGGTGGTGACACGCGAGGAGGAGGGGCCGTACGAACAGCACCACGTCTGGAATGGCAAGCGACCGAACGGCTCGCTGCTGCCCTCGGGCGTGTACACCTACACCGTGCAGGCTGAGGACGGCTACGGCAACCTGGTGCGGCGCCAGGGCCAGATCACCCTGGAGGATGTCGGGCAGCCCGAGGCGCGGATCGTGTACGCAAACATCGCGCCGCAGCAGGTGATGCTCGGCGGCGTGATGACCGTGACGATCCGGGTGCGCAACACGGGCACGGTGCCCATCCGCACCTACGGCCCGGCCAGCGGCTTTCAATACAACACCAACGAGGTCTTCTCCTCGGTCGCCGACGGGCGCTACACGGCCCAGGCCGGCGGATTCTGGCGGGTTGGGCTCGACTGGGACGCCAACAGCGGGGGCGGCCCCAAGCGCTACCCCTTCCGCTGGGCGCTCTCGCAGAAGCCGCCCGAGCAGTGGAAGATCCCCGGCGTGGAGGACTGGCTGATGCCCGGCGAGGAGGTTGAGGTCACGGGACGGGTGCAGATCCTCCAGCGCGAGACGAAGATGGGCTTCTATGTCGGCCTCATCCAGGACGGGGTCGGCTTCTTCCAGGATCGTAGCGCGCGGACAATCGTGGAGGTAGGGTTCTAACAGGGGCGTGGTGGCTGCGACACATGCGCCGGGGGCGGCGGTCTGCTACAATAGCATCACACCCCCGCATTCACTCCAGCACAGATCAGGAGGTTCAACGTGCCGTTGCAGATCGTCGCGCTCAGCGGCCCCTTGGCGGGTCGCATATTCCCGCTTGGCGACGCGCCCCTGAGCCTCGGACGAACGTCTGAGAACACCGTTATGATCGCGAGCCCCCTGGCCTCGCGGCGCCACGCCGAGCTGCGCCACGAGGGCGGCGGCTACATGCTCTACGACCTGGGCAGCTCCAACGGCACCTCGGTGAACGGCCAGCGTGTGCAGGCCCTGCGCCTGAGCCCCGGCGATGTGATCACGATTGGCGATGAGTCGTTCCGCTTCGACGCCCCGGCGGTAGATAAGACGCTGCTGGCCGCGCCTGCGCAGCCGGCGCCCACACAGATGGCCG
>JBAXES010000358.1:0-5070 GCA_037140315.1 Chloroflexales bacterium | reverse complement strand
TTCCCATGCTACTACGGGAGGCCTCGGGTTTGTTAAATTTCGGGATGACTCATGTGTTGTTTGCGCGTTACGGGGTACGCACTAGAACGCGCTAAAACGCCTCAAAACAGCCTTTTTTGTTGCCGGCAACAACACTGCGCACGGTGAGGGTGTGGGAGAGCGAAGCTCTCCCACAAAAAAACTGATTGTGCTGCGGTGCGGCGTAGCCGCGCCGCAGCACAATCAGTGCGGCATGTGCCTGCTGGGCACAAAAACAGCCATTTTTTGAACTTATGGAATATGGAGTAACGCTGGCCGCGTCGAGGGTGCGCGGGCTGTAGGGCAGCTTGGGGCGCTTGCCGTCTTTGCGCCGGGGGCCGAAGCGCCAGATCAGCCACTGGGGGCGGGCGCGCAGCTCCTCAGGCACAGATGCATATCCGTATGCAGCAGGCAGCGGGCGTTTTGTTTGGCTTCAGGGCGCGCTAAAGCGGGGCTTGTCGTAGCCTGGGGGGCAAAGGATAAGCATAGCTTATTCGCAGACGCTAACGGATTAGCGACACAGCAGCGACACAGCAGCGACACTTCATTCAGCGGCGGCGGGCTATACTGCACGCGTATCGCAGCAGCACATCGCAGAAAGGAGCAACCAGCAATGAGTATGTCCCCCCTTAACCCCGACCTGATCAGCCGCGCCCAGCAGTCTGACCCGCAGGCCCTCAGCACGATCTACGAGATCTACGCGCCGAAGATCTACCGCTACATCTACTACCGGGTGGGCGACGCGGAGCTGGCCCGCGATCTTCAATCAGACGTCTTCCTGCGCATGCTGGAGGGGATCGAGCGCTACGAGGATCGGGGCTGGTCGATCTCGGCCTGGCTCTACCGGATCGCCCACGACCGCACAATCGACTCGCTGCGCCGGCACGAGCGGACGCACACCATCCCGCTCGACGCGTGGGTCGAGGACTGCGAGGATCAGGACGACCCCCTGGAGCTAAGCGCCGAGCGGGCCAGCCTGCTGCGGGCGATGCGCCAGCTCAACCCGAGCCAGCTTCAGGTGCTCCGGCTGCGCTACGGCTACGACCTATCGATTCAGGAGACGGCCAGGCAGATGGGGCGCAGCCAGGGTTCGATCAAGTCGCTCCAGCACCGCGCCCAGCAGAACCTGGCCCGGATCATGCGCGCGGAGATGGGCGAGAAGATGGGCGAGGGCTACTCCTTCGCCTGAGCTGCGTGTATGGGAGGGGTGAGGAGAGGAGAGGGACAAGCCCTCTCCTCGCTATGATCTCTGGAGTGGGAAGGTGATAAAGGGGGGCGCGGATGCAAGCACCGCGCCCCCCCTTTATCACCTTCTGATCCGCGGCCCGCCGGCCCGTAGCACATCGACGAGATCTTCAAGCGAGAGGTTGGAGCGCTGTCTGGGCGGGGCCTTGGGGGTGCCGCAGAGCAGCAGGCGGTGGCTCGGGTGCAGATACCAGTCGGCCTCGCCATCGAGGCGCATCAGGTCGCGGTAGACGATCTCAAGATCGACATCGGAGCGATGCTGGGCGGCCACTCCCATGTAGCCCCGGCGGTCGCGGTAGGCGTAGAGCACAGCACCGTGGCTGTAGGCCAGCCGGCTAGAGCCGCCATCGTCGCTCTGCATCGCGATCCCCAGGCCCCAGCGTGTGTTGAACTCCAGATGGCGCGCGAAGGCGCGCTCCAGGCGGATCTGCCGCGCCTCATGCTCGTACCAGGCGTCTAGGTTGGGCAGCATGGCCTGAGCCACGTGGTGGGGCCGGTTGGGGAAGAGGGAGTTGTAGCCGCCGATCAGGTCGTTGATATTGAAGAAGGACGGCTGCCGGCCGGGGTACGCCTCGGCGTGGTCGATGCGGGTGACCTGATCGACAAGGCGGCAGAGGGCCTCGTTATCGGGCGCAAGCTCGCGGCGCACCAGCTCGGCGGCGCTGAGGGTGTGGTCGGCCGAGTGGTGGTGATCGAAGCGCCCGCCGCCCGTATCGACATGCACCGTCTCGGGGTCAGAGTCGGCGGGCTGGTCGTCGAGGGTGCGTCCCGCCGGGACAAAGAGGAGGTCGGCGTCCTTGGCTGGGCCGAAGTGCACCAGGATCCAGATCGCCGCCAGGCAGTCCAAGTCTGGGGAGAGGTGTCCCACAATTCTCTTAGGCGTAACCAAGCCGGGCGTGCTCGCATTCTAGGCTCGCGTGAGATAGTTGAGGTATCGAGTATACCAGACTGCTCAAAGCGGAGTCAACAGACCGCGGGGCTGCACAGGGCTGGTGCAAAGTCACCTCCCGGAGGGGGTGTGGGGGCGGCTTCGCCGCCCCCACGTTATTTTTTTGTCAGGTTTGGGCGGCTTCGCCGCCCAAACCTGACAAAAAGCGGGGTCTGGGGCGCAGCCCCAGGGACTTTGCACGAGCCCTGCGGGGCTGCAGGCCGCTCTACTGGAAGATCTTCTCGGCCCAGATGATGTGAGGGGTGATACTGCGGCGCAAGCCGACATAGTGGGCGGAGAGCCAGTGGCCGAGGCGGCGCATCTGAGACACGCGCGATCTGCGCAGGGTGCGCAGGGTACGCCGGCCATACAGGTGTAGCCAGCGCAGCGCCGGGTCGCGCCGACCGAGGAGCACGATCGCCAGAACAAACCCCGGCCAGCCGGGGATGATCGGCAGGAGCACTCCGGCGATGCCGATGCCGAGGGCGAGGAACCCGAGCGCCCGGCGGGCTATGCGGAGGTGGGGGTTTGTCATCAGCTGATTCATCACTGTGCTCCGTGTGCGCTGGCGGATCATCACATGCTGCATGTATTGTACGCACACAGCGTTACGTGCTGTTGCACAGCAAGATAAAATCTTGGTGAGCGCGCGCCGCCGCTATCACGCCCAGCGAGCGGATCGCCAGCAGGCTACGCCCTGCCGACATAGTCGGCGATCTGCTCCAGGGCCGCGCGGGCCGGGCCGGCGGGAAAAAGCTCCAAAGCCGCGCGGGCCGCCGCCGTGCGCAGGGCCAGCTCGGCGCGGGCCGGGCCGACCCCGTGGCGGCGCACCTCGCCCACCGCCCAGTCGAGGTCGGCCCCGCCCGACTCGAGGGCCAACTCCAGGCGGGCACCGTCGCCAGCGGCGGCGGCGAGGATCAGCGGCAGGGTGGCGGCTCCGTAGCGCAGGCTGGAGCCGGCCAGAGTCGCGCCGTTCGCCGAGCCGCGGGCGAAGTCACGCAGCTCGGTGCCGATGCGCAGGGCCATGCCCAGCTCGCACCCGAAGTGGCCGAGGGCCTCGATCTGCTCAGCGCCAAGCCGACCGCAGGCCGCCCCGGCCTTACAGGCCGCCGCGTGGAGCGCGGCTGAGGTGCCCTCGATATAGGCGAAGTACTGCTCGGCGGCCTGATCGGCCGGGCGCAGGGCCAGCACCGGGGCCAGCTGGCTCTCGCAGATCTGCATCACCGCCTGCGAGTAGTAGCTGATCACCCGCGGATCTGGGCTGAGCGACATCTCGCCGGCGGCGAGGGCGAACAGGTAGTCGCCCACCATGAGCAAGATGCCGTTGTTCCAGTCGCCCTGGCGGGCCAGCCCGCGCCGACGCTCCACCTCATCAACAAGGTCATCGTGGGTGCTGGTGGCGGCGTAGATCAGCTCAATGGCGGCGGCGGCGTGGATGGCCTGGTCGAGGCGGTAGTCGCCGAGCTGCGCCGCGAGCAGCACCAGGGCAGAGCGCAGGCGCGTGTCGCCGGGGCGCAGCAGGTGCGGGTCGGCCGCGCTGATCACCGTGGCGCGCGATCGCGTGCGCTCGCTGATGATCCGCTCGACCTCTTGCATATCGGCGCCGAGGTTGGGGGGCAGGGGCGGCTGTATCATAGCAGTGGGGGCAGCCATAGGCGGCTGCCTATCGTCACCTTACATCAGAGCTCATGTTGGTGTGCTACGATACTCTATCAGCTGAGGGGTGTCAACTGCGCCAGGAGGTCAGTTCAGGTGCAGAGCGCTACGCTGGCGTTTCACCATGTCTTTACGTGAATTTTACATTCCCCTGGGCAAGATCGCGTCCTGCTGCGGGAGCACGGCGTCAGCATATGAAGGCGACTTTACACAACTTTACACAAACTTGTTGTTTTATTTGAACTGTCCTTATAATCAGCTTGTATTATATGTATATTCCCTGAGTATAGGTATCGATTACAGCCCGCGGTATCTGGCATAGCCACCGCAGCGGCGCGCCCCATGTGCGCCGCCGTGGCTCGTCACCTAGCCGCGCGATCACCCTCGCTCAGGACACCGCCCGGCGTCTGGCGGCGCAGTGAGCACGCACCCAAGGTAATGAGGAGAGGGGGGTAAACCACCGGAGCAGGGCAGGATCAAGGGCCGACCGCACGCACGCTGTGAGGGTATCGTAAGAGCAGCACTAGGGCAGATAACGAAAGGGTAGAGCATGGCACGCTCGTCTACAGCCGGCACCGCCGCCGTCGCCGATCAGCACATTGTCAAAATCATCTTCTCCTCCGCCGCCGGGACGATGATCGAGTGGTACGACTTCTACATCTTCGGCAGCCTGGCGAGCACCATCGCCAGCAAGTTCTACCAGACCGGCACGCCCCTCGGCGACATCATCGCCTGGCTGGCCGCCTTCGCGGTCGGCTTCATCGTCCGCCCCTTCGGCGCACTCTTCTTCGGACGGCTCGGCGACCTGATCGGCCGCAAGTACACCTTCATGGTGACGATGACCCTGATGGGCGTCTGTACCTTCGCGGTCGGTCTGCTGCCCACCTCCGAGACGATCGGCGCGGCGGCCGGCATCATCCTAATCCTGCTGCGCATCCTCCAGGGCCTGGCCCTCGGCGGCGAGTACGGCGGCGCGGCCACCTACATCGCCGAGCACGCCCCCCACGACAAGCGTGGCTTCTACACCAGCTTCATCCAGATCACGGCCACCCTGGGCCTGTTCCTCTCCCTCGGCGTGATCCTGGCCACCCGCCAGATCGTCGGCACCGAGGCGTTTAGCGCCTGGGGCTGGCGCGTGCCCTTCCTGGTCTCGATCTTCCTGATCGCCGTCTCGCTCTACATCCGCTCCTCCCTCAAGGAGTCGCCGATGTTCCTGAAGCTGA
>JBAXES010000357.1:0-5072 GCA_037140315.1 Chloroflexales bacterium | reverse complement strand
TTGGATAGACGCCAGGCGGCGAACCTCACGGTACACTGCCTGCGAACACGGGTGGCAAACGGAGCTATGGTCTGAAGCAAGGAGCAAGGGCATGAGCGATCTCCGGCTGAACGAGCGGCGGATGCGACGGCGGATGCGACGGGGCGGGCTGGCCAGCACCTCGATCAGCGGCGGGGTCTTGCTGATCGGCCTGGGGATGTTGATGCTGACGAACTGGTGGTGGCCGGGGATCGTGCTGGTGATCGGCCTGGCCAGCGCCTCCGAGCTGGCGCGGCGCGGCCAGCTGTGGGCGGCGCTGACCACCTTCGCCACCTTCGCCGCCATCCCGCTGATCATCGCGACCGTGCAGGCCATCCACATCCCCATGCTGCCGGTCGGCTCCTTCGTGCTGATCGCCCTCGGCCTGCTCGCCCTGGCCCGCAACCTCGGCCAGGGCACGGTGGAGGAGTAGCGATGCGCCGCTGGGCTGAAGGGCCTGGGCCACCCATGAAACTGACGATCACCGCGCTCTCCAAGCAGTACCGCCGCGACTTCTGGGGCCTGCGCGATATGGACCTGGAGCTTGGCCCCGGCGTGATCGGGCTGCTCGGCCCGAACGGGGCCGGCAAGTCGACGCTGCTGCGCATACTGGCGACGATCACCCGGCCCACCGCCGGCACGATTCACTGGGGCGGCGTGGACATCGCCCGCGCCCCCGATGCGCTGCGCCTGGTGCTCGGCTATCTCCCGCAGGATTTTGGCGTCTACCCGAACCTCAGCGCGATCGAATTTCTTGACTATCTGGCCGCCGTCAAAGGGCTGGATGCCCGCGCCGCCCGGCGGCGCATCGACGAGCTGCTGGATCTGGTGAACCTGCGGGATGCGGCCAAACGTCCGCTCGGCGGCTACTCCGGCGGGATGCGCCAGCGCGTCGGCATCGCCCAGGCCCTGCTCAACGACCCCCAGCTGCTGATCGTCGATGAGCCGACCGTCGGGCTCGACCCCGAGGAGCGCGTGCGCTTTCGCAACCTGCTCGCCGACCTCTCCGGCCAGCGCATCGTTATCCTCTCCACGCATATTGTCTCCGACGTGGAGGCCATCGCTAGCGAGATCGTGATCATCAATAAGGGCCGCAAGCTGGAGCATGGTGTGCCCGAGCAGCTCTTGGCCTTGCTCGATGGGCAAATCTGGGAGTGGGTCATCCCCAGCGCGGAGCTGCCGGCGCTCAAGCAGCGCCACCTGATCAGCGGGATGCTGCGACACCGCGACGGCGTGCAGGTGCGCGTGGTGAGCGCGAACTCCCCCGCGCCGGGCGCGCAGCCGACCCCGCCGAGCCTGGAGGATGTGTACCTACATCTCGTCGCGCCCAAGGAGGTCCGCGTATGAGCGCGCTCGCCCAGATCATCCGCGCCGACCTGCGTGAGCGCACGCGCCGCCCCAGCTTCCTAGTGATGATCGGGCTGGTGCTCTTCCTCGGCTACCTGGTGAACATCGGCCAGATCACCCTGCGCCTGGAGCGCTACCGCGGCGTGATCAACTCGGCCTGGGTGGGCAGCATGATGGCCCTGGTCGTCACTTTCCTGCTGGGCTGGTTTGGCTTCTACTTGGTGCGGGGGTCGATCACCCGTGACGAGGAGACCGGTGTGGGCCAGATCCTGGCGACCACGCCGATCTCACGATCTCGCTACATGCTCGGCAAGTGGCTCAGCAACTTCCTGGTGCTGGCGCTGCTGGTCGGCATCCTGCTGCTGGCCGCCGTCGTGTGGTGTATGTGCTGCTCTGGTACCTCGGCCCGCTGAACCAGGTGCGCGAGCTAGACTACCCCGGCATCCACGGCAGCGCCTACGGGCCGCTCTACCTCGTGCTGAGCGCAGCCCTCGTCGCACTCGCCATCGTCGGGCGACAGCGGCAGCTTATGCATAGCCGATAGTGCAGCGATAGGTGGGCGCACGAAGGGTGTCCTATGTTCACACACGGCAACAAACACCTGATCGAGCTGCGCGAGGTGGTCAAAACCTTCCAGACCGCCGCCGGCAGCTTCACCGCCCTCAAGTCGGTCAGCATTACGGTGGAGCGCGGCGAGTTCGTGGCCGTGATCGGCAAGTCGGGCAGCGGCAAGTCGACCCTGATCAATATGATCACCGGCATCGACCGGCCCTCGGCGGGCCAGATCCTGGTCGGCGACACCGCCATCCACACCCTGCGCGAGGGCCAGATGGCGGTGTGGCGCGGGCACACCCTCGGGATCATCTTCCAGTTCTTCCAGCTGCTGCCCACACTCTCGCTGGTGGAGAACGTGATGCTGCCGATGGACTTCCGGCGCAGCTACCCGCCGCGTGAGCGCCGCAGGCGCGCCATGGAGTTGCTCGATCAGGTTGAGATGGCCGACCAGGCCCACAAGCTGCCCTCGGCGGTCTCCGGCGGCCAGCAGCAGCGCGTGGCGATCGCCCGCGCCCTGGCCAACGACCCGCCTATCTTGATCGCCGACGAGCCCACCGGCAACCTCGACTCGCGCACCGCCCAGGCGGTCTTCCGCCTCTTCGAGCGCCTCGTGGCCCAGGGCAAGACCATCCTGATGGTCACGCACGACCCCGACCTGGCCCGGCGGGCCTCGCGCAGTCTGCGGGTGGCCGATGGTGAGGTGGTGGACGAGGTCGCCCATGTCTAGCTCAGACCGCTGGCTACCAGGTCTGGGGCTACGTGCGCCCTGGCGCAAGGTGCTCGGCGACCTGTGGGCCAGCAAGACGCGCACGGCGCTAGCGGTGCTCTCGATCGCCATCGGCGTCTTCGCGGTGGGCAGCGTGGCCGGAGCCTTCAGCCTGCTGCACCGCGACATCAGCAGCGGCTACAACGCGGTCAACCCGGCTGACGCGACGCTACGGATCTGGCCCGACGTTGACGAGGCGCTGATCAGCAGCGTGCGCCACATCCCCGGCGTCGCCGAGGTACAGGCGGTCGGCACCCTCAGCGTACGCGCACGCACCGGCCCAGACACCTGGGGCAACCTCACGCTCTACGCGGTACACAAGCTCGACGCGATGCGCGTCAACATCGTGCGGCCCGACGGTGGGGCATGGCCGGTGGCCAACCGCTCGCTGCTGCTAGAGCGCAGCAGTCAGCGCCGGCTCAGCCTGCCAGCGGGCCAGCCGCTGGAGGTTGAGCTCGCCGACGGCACGCGGCGCACCTTGCGGCTGGCCGGCACCGTCCACGACGCGGCGGGCGTGCCCGCGCTGCTCAGCAACGAGATCGGCGGCTTTGTCACCTTCGACACCTTGGAGTGGCTCGGCGGCGCACGCAGCTACAGCCGCCTGTATCTGACCGTAACACAGATGGGGGCCAGTGAGGCGCAGATCCGATCAGTAACAGATGCGGTCGCTGATCGGATCACCCGCAGCGGGCGCAGCTCAGTCGTCAGCATCCGCACCCCCGGCGAGTCGCCGATCCAGTGGGCCGTCGATGCGATGGGTGCCGTGCTGAACATCCTGGCGGTACTGCTGGTCATCCTCAGCATGTTCCTGATCGTCAACACCGTGGGCGCCCTGCTGCTCCAGCAGCGCCGCCAGATCGGCGTGATGAAGGCCATCGGCGCGGAGACCAGGCAGATCGTCGCGCTGTATCTGGCCTTCGCCCTGGCCCTGGGCCTGATCGCCTTCGTGGTGGCCGCGCCGCTCGGCGCGCTGAGCGCCTTCTGGACGGCCGGGCTGCTGGCGCGGTTGCTCAACTTCGACCCAGGCACCTTCGCGCTGGTGCCGCCGGTGATCGCACTCCAGGCCGTGATCGCCATCAGCATGCCGGCCCTGGCCGCCCTTGGGCCAGTGCTCAGCGGCACACGGGTCAGCATCCGCGAGGCGATCAGCAGCCCCGGCCTGAGTGGGTTCGGTGCCGGCTGGGTCGACCGGGCGCTGGAGCGCGTGCGCTTCCTCAGCCGCCCGCTCCTGCTCGCCCTGCGCAACACCGTCCGCCGCAAGGGACGCCTCGCCCTGACCCTGTGTACCCTCGCCCTCGCCGGGGCGATCTTCATCGGCGTCGGCTCCGCCCAGGCCGCCTTCAGCCTCCAGCTGGACGAGATCATGAGCTACTTCGGCGAGGATGTGCGCCTCAGCTTCGACCGCAGCTACCGCATCGATCAGGTGGCCGCGCTGGCCCGCGCCACGCCCGGCGTGGCCCGCACGGAGCTATGGGCAGACCGAATGGCCCAGCGCGTGCGGCCCGACGATAGCACCGGCGACGCGCTACAACTGCTCGCGCCCGAGTCGGACTCCGACCTGCTGCGCCCGCGCATCCTACGCGGGCGCTGGCTGCGCGCAGATGACCAGAACGCCCTCGTCGTCGAGACACGCGTTATGACCGATGAACCCGATGTGGACATCGGCGCGCAGGTGACGCTGCGCATCGGCGACCAGGAGCACACGTGGGTGATCGTCGGCGTGGTGCCGCAGCTTGGCAACGGCTCGCCGCTGATCTACACCACCTACGCGACGCTGGCCCGCCTGGAGCACAACCGCAGCCATACGAATACCCTCCGCATCGTGGCCGTCCAGCACGACCCGACCGCCCAGCAGGAGCTGGCTGACCGGCTGAGCCAGGGCTTCAAGGAGCGCGGCATCAGGGTGCGCCAGGCGCAGACGAGCGCGGACTACTGCCAGTCGATCCAGCGCATGTTCCGCATGATCGTGAGTCTGCTGATGATGATGGCCACCCAGATCGCGGTGGTGGGCGGTGTGGGACTGGCGGGCACGATGAGCATGAACATCGTCGAGCGCACCCGCGAGATCGGCGTGCTGCGGGCGATCGGCGCATCAGATCAGGACATCCAGTGGATCATCGTGGCCGAGGGGCTGCTGATCGGGCTGCTCAGCTGGGCGCTAGCGACGCTGGCGGCGCTGCCGATCAGCTGGGCGCTAGGTGCCGGGATCGGCTGGGCGTTTTTGAAGAACCCGCTCCCGCAGGCCTACTCCCTGGGCAGCGCAGCGATCTGGCTGGGCCTGGTGCTGGCCCTGGCCGCTATCGCCAGCCTCCTGCCGGCCTGGAGCGCCGCACGCCTGACCGTGCGCGAGGTGCTGGCGTATGAATAGCGGGTGCGACTTTTCCTC
>JBAXES010000356.1:0-5073 GCA_037140315.1 Chloroflexales bacterium | reverse complement strand
GCCGCCCCGCCTCCAGGTTTGCATCAGCCTGGATTAAATTCGGGATGACTCATGTGTCCCCGCGTGTCCCCGCCCCCCTGTTCCACGAACCGCTCGGCGAAGGCGTGGCGGCTCGCGGCGGGTTCAACCCGGTCAGGCGCAGCGATCAACCGAGATGCCGGCACGAACGCCGAATGGGATGGTGAGCGCGGCGGTCAGCATCTCGAGGGCGAGACTGGTGCGCATCTGGGCTTCGGCCACGCGGGACATCGGCTGGCCGATCAGGTCGTCGGCCAGCGCCACGCGCTGACCGATGCGGATCAGCCAGCGGGTGAAGGCCTCGGCCTCGGCCTCCGGCACCTTCTGCGCGAGCAGGGCCGCAAGCGCTCGACAGTGCTCCAGCACCCAGTGGCGTGCCGCCGCCAGGTCGTGGGGATGCGCGATGGGCTGCCGAGGCGCCTGACCTGCCCGCATCGCCGCAGAGACCGCCTGGATCAGCTCGGTGTCCGGCCCATGCGGCGCGGTCTCGGTGATGACCGCCAGGGCGGCAAACAGCTTCCGCGCGACCGCGATCCGGTTGTACGAGCCCGACTGGATGATGAACAGACTCGCGAGAGCGGGCGCCTGTAAGATGAGATCCCATTCGCCTGCGGTGTAGTCGGCCTGCGTCGTCACGATCTGCTCCTTAAATTGTGATCACCACACAGTCCTCACCCTCTGCCCCGCTCCCGCCCAGAGAGCCAGCGCGCGGGAAGCGTCCTGAGTCGGAATATGCCCCGCTCCCTGTGAGGGCGCATAGCCGAAGGTGAGGCGTGTACGGTCACTGTAGCAGCGGCGGGATGTGGAAAAGATTATGCTGCGGCCCGCAGGCATTTGGATATCGTTAGGATCGAGTCTGCGCAGCGGGGGCTTGGGGGCACGCGGCCCCCCTCGACACATGACGCAGATGGTCGGCTAAAATTGCCAGCGAAGCTAGCAATTTTAGCCGACCATCTGGAGGGTCTGTGTGCCGGGCAGGCACCGTTTTTTACACGAGAGCGAAGCGCTCCCGCGCCTCACCGTGCTATGCGTCGGGGAGAGTCGCGGTCTGGAACCAGTAGGCGATCATCGTCTGGAGCGCATGCTTGAAGCGGGCGTAGTCCACCGGCTTGATCTGGTAGCTGTTGGCCCCGCGCTGATAACAGATCGCGATGTCCTTGGGGTTATTGGAGGTGGTCAGGACGACCACCGGGATCGACTTGAGATCTTCGTCGTCCTTAATCACCGCCAGCAGCGCGCGCCCGTCTGTGCCGGGCAGGTTCAGGTCGAGCAGGATCAGGTTCGGGCGCGGGGCCGCCGTCGCGTCGGCATAGCGCCCGCGCTGGTACAGATAGTCGAGGGCCTGATCGCCCGTCGTGCAGCGGCTGAGCACGATCTCCAGATCATCGCGGCGCATCCCGCGCACCGTCGCCGCCACGTCCTCGTCGCTATCCTCGATCAGCAAGAGGTGCCATTTGCTCATAGCACCACTCGTCCATCGACGCCGGTGCCCAGAGCTGATCGCCCGAAGGCGCGCAGATCCGCATCGACCTTGCTAAGCGTAAACCAGAAGGTTGAGCCGCTGCCGGGCTGCGAGGTCAGCCAGATCGCGCCGCCGTGGCGCTCAACGATCTTCTTGGCGATCGTCAGGCCCGCGCCGACCCCGCCGCCATACTCGTCGCGCCCGTGCAGGCGCTTGAAGATGCGGAAGATCGTCTCCTGGTGCTCCTCGGGCACCCCGATGCCATTATCGCGTACGTAGAACACGAAGGAGTCGGTGTCCCCCGCCCCCGGTAGCGGCGCGGAGCCGATCTCAACCCACTTCTGCGGCGCATCGTTGTACTTGATCGCGTTCGTGATCAGGTTGCTAAACACCTCCTGGACGCGGGCCTGGTCGGCGCGCACCTGCGGCAGGGGCTGAGCGATCTGCAGCGTGACGCCGCTCTCGCGCAGGCGTGGCTCCAGGAGGGTCACTACATCCGCCAGCACCACATTCAAATCCACATCGACCCAGGTCAGCTCGGCCCGGCCAACGCGCGAGTAGTGGAGCAGCGAATCGATCAGCGACTCCATCCGCTGGGTCAGACGCACCAGGGTCAGCAGCTTGTCCTTCCCCGCGTTGTCGAGCTTATCGCTATAGTCCTCGATCAAAAAGTGCGCGTAGTTATGGAGGCCGCGCAGCGGCTCCTTAAGATCGTGCGAGGCCACATAGGCAAACGAGTCGAGCTCGATGTTGCTGCGGGTCAGCTCCTCGTTCAGCTGGGCCAGCTCCTCCATCTTGTGCAGCACAAGGTCGATGATCGCGCGGCGCAGATCGCGCGCGGCCATCACCTCACAGGGCCGCCACGGCAACGAGGTCTGGGTCACGGTCTCCTTCCATGTCGCGAACGAGATGCGCGGACTCAGCCTCGCGCTGCCCTCGGTGACGGCGACCGGCTTCTCGGGGTTGCCGCCCCAGCTCAACGTCTGGATCACCTCTGGGCGAAACCAGAGCATGTAGCTCGTCCGCGCGCGCGCCAGCCGTACCGCGAGCAGGCCGCTCGCCACCGCCGTGAATGGTGCGATGGCCGGGTACTGTTTCGGGAGCGCATCGGTGAAGAAGACACTGTCGGAGATCTCCTGGGTGAGCCAGTCGGTCAGATCCGCGATCACCGGCTCGGGCGGGGTCGCGCCCAGCCGCACGCACTGCCCATCAAGACAGATAGCCACGCCACCGGCGTCAATGAACTGCATCAGGTTGGGGTCGAAGCGGGTCAGCCCGACAAGCACATCGTTGGCCACGCTCATGTGCTGGACCAGAGCCGCCTGGACGCCCTGGAGCGCGATCGTGTAGATCGCATCCTCAGACAACTCCTTGTCGCCGATCTGCAGCGACACGACCTGGCCGAGGAACTCACACGCGGCGCGGATGTCGTAGGGCAGGTAGTGCGGCCCGCTGTAGTGGTGGCAGGCGACCAGCCCCCAGAGCTGATCGTTCTTGATCAGCGAGATCGACATCGACGCCTTGACCCCCATATTCACGAGGTACTCAATATGGATGGGCGAGACGCTGCGCAGGGCGGCGTAGCTCATGTCAAGCGGGGTGTTCGGGCGGCCGGAGTCGGTCGCCAGCAGCGCGACAGGCTGGTAGGTGACATCAGGGATCAGGCGCAGCCAGTTGCGCAGGTAGAGCGCCCGGGCCTGCGTGGGGATGTCCGACGCCGGGTAGCGCAGGTCGAGGTAGGACTCCAGATCGTCACGCTTGGCCTCAGCGATGACCGCGCCGCTGGCGTCGGGCTGGAACTGGTACACCATCACCCGATCAAAGCCGGTGAGCGTGCGGACGGCGCTCGCCAGGGCCTGGGCAAACGCGCGCATCGAGGG
This sequence comes from Chloroflexales bacterium, assembly GCA_037140315.1. Lineage (GTDB taxonomy): Bacteria > Chloroflexota > Chloroflexia > Chloroflexales > Chloroflexaceae > Oscillochloris. The sequence goes on along the minus strand of JBAXES010000356.1, from coordinate 1,713 downwards.
CGTACGCTGACAGGCCGTCACGGCGCTCTTCACCATGCGGTAGACCTGCAGATCGCCCAGGTAGATGCGCGGAGTTGTTGGCTCCAGCTCCAGCAGCAGAGTCCCGCCCATACGGTGGACGATCAGGTCGAACTGCGGCTCGACACCACGGATAGCGAGGGGCATGATGTAGAGCGGATTCTCGTCCACAGCCTCACGGGCCAGGCAGTCGCGAACAACACCGATCTGCTCAAGGTCAAGCAGGGCGCTCAGAGGCTGGCCGAGCAGGTCGCGCGGGTGGCGACCGAGCAACGGAAAGGTGTTCGCGCTGGCCTGGATAATGGTCAGGTCAGGCTCAGCGAGGACGAAGAGCACGCCGTGGGACTGGATGGAGCCGGGGATATGGATCGGCTCACGATCACAGCTCGTCAGGTCAACGGTGAATGGGGGCTCATGAGACATCATTACCTCTTCGGTGCCAGCCAGGAGTATTCCTTCAAACGATCATTGCCGGGGTCCTGCGGCACCAGGTCGCCGCCTCAAGGCTACGGGTCGGGTGGGCGGAACCGGTAGCCGACGCCTGGCTCCGTCAGGATCAGCGTCGGGCTGGCCGAGTCGACCTCGATCTTCCGCCGCAGCTGCGTGACGAAGACCCGCAGCGTATTGAGGTCGTGTTCGGAGTTCGGGCCCCAGATGGCACGCAAGATCATGCGGTGGGTGAGCACCTTGCCCGCGTGCCCGCTGAGCAGCACGAGCAGATTGTACTCCGTCGGCGTCAGCCGGAGCTCCTGGCCGCCGTTGGTCACCAAGCGGTGCGCGCGGTCGATCTGGAGGTTGCCGAACGCCACCACCGCGCCGCCATCGTTCTGGAGGCGCGCCCCGTGGCGCAGGGCCACCCTGATCCGGGCCAGCAGCTCGCGCACGCTGAAGGGCTTGGTCAGATAGTCGTCGGCGCCTAGGTCAAGGATCGTCACCTTCTCATCCTCACCGTCGGACGCGCTCAGCACGACGATCGGCACCTGCGACCAGTCGCGGATGCGTCGGCACACCTCATACCCATCGACCACCGGCAGCTTCAGATCAATCAGCACGAGGTCGGGACGCCACCGCGCCACCAGGTCGAGGGCCGTCTGGCCATCGATGGCGATCTGCAGCGTATAACCCTCGGATGTCAGCACGCCTTTGAGTAGGCGACCGATCTGGGGTTCGGCATCGGCCAGAAGCACCCGGACACTCATGATAGCGATGATGACCTCCAACGAGGTGCGACCCAAGCCCGATCTCCACCCGATATTATAAACTGTCCGCTGCTGTTTGCTTATGCAGCATCTTTATGAAAACCACATGGTTTTCGACAGATACTTAATGTTTCCCAAATGTTCACGGTGCTACAGTAACGTCATTGTCCAGCATTGGAGCTGACAGATCTGGAGATGTGGAAAGCAATCGCAATGGCTCAGCGTCTCGTGCAACCACTCAGTTCAGAACGTGTGCCGCTCACCCGGCGCCTACTGGTTCACGTCGAGCTGGCCGACCCGGTCACGTGGATCACCCCGATCACAATGGTGATCTGCGGGGCCCTCGCCACCGGTCGAGGCGTGCCCGGCTTCCACATCACCGACGTGGGCGATCTGGTGCTGGTGGGCCTCGCGATGCTGATGTGCGGCCCGTTGGGCACGGGCTTCAGCCAGAGCATCAACGACTACTTCGACCGCGACCTCGACGCGATCAACG
>JBAXES010000355.1:0-5082 GCA_037140315.1 Chloroflexales bacterium | reverse complement strand
GGGGGGGGCGTCTGGGCCAAAGCGATGAATCCGCACATCCGGGTGATTGGCGTGCAGGCCGAGCGCTCGGCGGCCATGCTGGCCTCGCTCCAGGCCGGCCAGATCGTCACGGCGCCAGACCTGCCGACCCTGGCCGACGGCCTGGCCGGCAATATCGAGCCGCACAGCATCACCTTCCCGATCGTGCGGCGGGTGGTGGACACGATGCTCACCGTGAGCGAGGCCCAGATCGCGGCGGCCATGCGCTGGCTGCTGGATGAGCACCACCTGGTGGTGGAGGGCAGCGCCGCCGTGGGCGTCGCCGCCCTGCTCCACGGCCTAGCCGACGGCGTAGCCGGCCGGCGGGTGGTGGCCATCCTCTGCGGGCGGAATATCGCCAGCGAGACGTTCCTGCGCGCAGTGGGCGCTATCGTCGCTGCTTGAGCTAGACAGCTCAAGCAGCGACGATAGCGTGCTAGCGACCGTCGGCGTGGCAGCGCATGCAGTTGCTGAAGTCGCCGATCCTGCGGTGCCGCGATGCGATCTCGACCTGGTTGTGACAGTTGTAGCAGGTGTAGGACTTATACTGCTGCGGCCCCTGGGCTGTGTGACATGTCGCGCAGGCGATCTGCCCGCCACCGCCGTGGTTGAGCGGGAAGATGTGCCTGAAGATCACATTCTTCCACGAGCTGGTCACGTGGCAGGTCGCGCAGTCGGTTCCGAACTGACCCAGGTGTACCTGCGGGTCGGCGTGACAGCCCACGCAGGTAGTGGGCGTACCCTTGTAGACGTTGTTCGCGTGGCAGTTGGTGCAGGTAACCTTGGTGTGGGCGCCCGTGAGCGGGAAGGCCGTCTTGCTATGGTCGAATGCCGTGACCTGCTTCCAGTCGCTGGTCGTGTGGCAGCTGGCACAGTCGGTGCCGTACTTGCCGAGGTGTACCTGCGGCTCGGCGTGGCAGGCCACACATGTGGTGGGTGTGCCCTTGTAGATATGGTTGCTGTGGCAGTCGGCGCAGGCGGTCTTAACGTGGACGCCCGTGAGCGGGAAGGCCGTCTTGTTATGGTCGAATGTGACTTGCCCCCAGCCGGCCGCTGTGTGGCAGGCGACACAGTCGGTGCCAAACGCGCCCTTGTGGACATCGTCCTTCTGGTGACAGGCCACGCAGGTGCTGGCGGTGGCGGTGAAGTCGGCCGGGGCGCGGGCGGTGCTGTGGCAGAGCTTACAGCCAACATTGGCATGCTTACCCTCTAGCTTGAAGCTCACCGCGGCGTGGTTAAACCCGCTGTAGCGATCCACGCCGTTATGGCACGCCAGACAATTATCGCCAAAGTCAGCGCGGTGCTGGGCCATGAAGGCGGCTTGATAGTCCACATGGCAGCTCACGCAGCCAGCTGAGTTGAGGGCGTAGGCGTTCGACGGGCGCGGGGACTGGTTCAGCGCGGTGTGGCAGTCGGCGCAGGTGAAGGCCAGGCCCTTAGCGGTGCGCTTGTGGGCCGCCAGCGAAAAGCCGAGCTGATCATGGGGGAAGTCACTGGTCAGATCGGTCTTCGTAAGGTTGGCCGTCGGCCCCTTGTGCTCGGTGTGGCAGCTCAGGCACGCGGCGCCGTTGGGCATCGCGCCGTGGAGCGTGCTGGGGCGCGGAAGCTCGGCCTGGATGTCGGTGTGGCAGCTGAGGCAGATCACCGCCATGCTGCGGGAGTCCCAGGGTGAGCTGTGGCAGGCGGCGCAATTCCCGCCGAGGGCGGCGTGGGAGGCCACTCCGCCGAGGGTGACGCCCGCGTGGCTACTGGCGTTGAGCGGGCCGGGGCTAAACATCGAGCCACCGGTGAGGAGGGCGGCAACGATCACGGCGGCGATGGCGATGATACCGGCACCGACGCCAAACGGGGTAAGGCAGCCAAGACGACGCATCGTAGCCCCCCTTTTAGTGGAGGAGCGTCGCGTAGTAGATCGCGGCGCCGATATGCACGAAAGACAGGATGAAGAGGGCGACGCCGAACGGGATATGCACCGTGTGCCAGAGGGCGAGCAGGCGGCGGGCGGTGGCCAGACGTTCGATCTGGCGCAACAGGCGGTGGCGCTCATCGATCAGCCGGCGCAGCTCGTCGGCCGTGGCCTGGTCTTGACTGCCCAGATCGTCGAGCGCGCGGCGCAGGGCGGCCCGGTCGCGCCAGCCGATCAGCGGGCGGGCGAGCACACTGGTGATCGCGCCGCCCGGCGTGGCGGCGAGGGGCGGCAGCCGCAGCCGCGTCGGCGTCTCCCCCGGCGCAGCGCGCGAGGGGGCCAGAATCTCCAGTCGCGACGTTCCCGCCGTCAGCTGCGACTCCAGATCGGCCAGGGTCAGCTCGGCGCCGTCCACTGTGCGCGGGATGGCCGTGTACAGGTCGCGGCCCACAAAGCCGCTGGCCACCACCACCGTCGTCAGCAGCGTGATCACGCCGGCCAGGCCGTTGAACTGCCAGGCGGTGTGCAGCAGCACCATGTACGAGCCGACGATCCCGGTGACGATATGCCACTGGAGCCAGCTGCTCAGACGTCCGACGGCCCGCCCGCGTGCGCGTTTGCGCAGCGAGTAGAGGGTCTCCGTGGCCAGCATGAGCACAAACCCGATCACGCCGAGCCCATGGCCAATGAGCCCGCTGGATGCCGGGGTGCCGAAGCGTGACGCCCACAGGTACAGCCCGGTGATAGCGCCGACCGACACTAGAGAAATCTCGATCTCATAGGTGCTCTGACGGGCTGGGCGGCTGGCATTCGCCACAGGCAGATTATGAGTTGTCGGCATGGCTGCGCTCCCACTCGGCTGAGAAGTTCGCAATGAGCTGGAGGACGGCGTGATCATCGGCCAGCAGCGCATCGCGGATCGGGCTAATATCGGCCTCGGCGGCGATCAGGCGCTGGAGTGGGCGCGACAGAGTCTGGTCGCCCATCACGAGGGCGCCGGTGATCGTGCGCTCGCCGAGCATCAGCCGCACCCGGTTGACATCGTGGCGCTCAACGACCACCCAGGTTGGATGGGCCTCGCGCCAGCTCTCGCTGTCGCCGCGGGCGATCGCGACCATATCGTCATCGCTGCCGCTGCCGAGGGCGCCAATAATTGTCGTCGGGATGCCAGCCAGCAGGGTGACGTTCATCGCCGCCGTGCGGCGGTACGGCGTGGGCGTGCCGGTCATCGTGGCCGCTGCGACCTCCCCGTGGGCGCGGGCCGTCGGCCAGAGGGTGTCGAGGCTAGCGTGGCCGGTCTGCTCGTCGTAGACCTGCGCGACATCCCCGGCGGCGAGGATGTCGGGCGCGCTCGTGCGCAGGCAGGCGTCGGTCAGGATGCCGCGATCCACCTTGATCCCGGCCGCGCGGGCCAGGTCGAGGTGCGGCCGCGTGCCGATAGCGACGGCCAGGATCTGGCAGGGGATGCGCTCGCCGGAGTCGGTCACCACTGCGGTCAGCCGGCCCTTCTTGCCCTCGGCATGGCGCACCCGCGCGTGGTAGTGGACATCGATGCCGTCGCCGCGCAGGTACTCCTCCACCAGCTGCGACTCCTCGGCGTCGAGGACGTTGGCCCAGTAGCGCGCGCCGCGCAGCAGGTAATGGACATTGACGCCGCAGGCGTGCAGGCCCTCGGCCAGCTCCAGGGCGGTGATGCCCCCGCCGACCACCACGGCATGCCCGCTCTTATTGGCCTTGCGCACCAGGCGCTTGGCATCAGCCAGCGTGTCTAGCGTGAACACCCCGTCCAGGTCGCCGCCGGGGAAGTCGGGCGCGGCGGCGCGGGAGCCTGTGGCGAGAAGCAGCTTATCGTAGGTCAGGCTGCGCCCGTCGGCTAGGCTGAGGCGGTGGCTCGCGACATCGATCTTCGTGGCGCGGGCCTGTAGCCAGCGCAGGCCAAGCGCGCGCAGATCGGCCGACGAGCGCAGGAAGAGCTGCTTCTCAGGGATGGCCCCGCCCAGGTAATAGGCCAGCCCAGGGCGCGAATAGAAGCCGTCGGGGTCCTCGGTGACGACGGTGATGCTCGCCCCCGGCACGCGGGCGCGCAGCCCCTCGGCGGCGGCGATGCCGGCGACCCCCGATCCTACAATGACATAGTCTGCGGCCATGAGGCGATCCTCTCTAAACGTAACCATCTCGAACGTGGGGCACAGCGGGCTGCATCCTCACTGGGCTTCCGCTCCAACACGTGCGAAGGTGAGGACGCCGCGCGGGCAGCGGGCTACGCATTGCCCACATGTGAGGCAGTTGCTATCGAAAATGGGTTCGCCGCGCCATGCATAGGCGCGCACATCAAGGCCGAGGGGGCAGTTATACGAGCAGATCCCACACTGCACGCAGCGCGCCGGCTCAGGCAGCACATGCCCGGTGGCCAGCACCTCCGCGCGGGTGAGGTCGAAGAGTAGTGAGCGACGGTCGATTGCCATATGCGAGTCCTCCGGTGACGTGTGACGCCTCATGCCTTATGCGTCAACACGCCGTAATGTACCTGATCATAGCCGGTGAGGTTTAGAATTTGCCGAGAAACACGCTGGTGGTGAGTAGAGATTCCACCACCCGACGATGCGAATTCTTTTATTGCAGCCCTATCTCTAGGATGTAACCGTGGTGGGTGTGACGAGTAGTGCTGGTACAGCATCCTGATGTGCATAGGGCCGCACTTGACGGGTCCCATGATCTGCATGAGATTATAATACGTATACGTATAGATATGCTGTGATGGTTATGAAATTCATCAATCGCAGATCTACTTACTTGTAAGTTCATTATGAATCAAATACGATCATGCAAGATTTGGCACCTACATTGATTTACTTTATGAGAAACACCTTTATAAAAGCAGCCGCTCTTCTTAATGTGTTTCCAATGAGGCAGTCTTATCATAGATAGGAACTTTGTCTACAGACTATTGAAAGGTCATTCCTCGTGAACAGGCGCACAACTCGCACGCTCGCCGCAATCGCAGCGGCCCTCATCTTGGTGGTTATCGGCGTCGTGGTGGCGAATCAGTCCAGCAGCACTGGCAGCTCGCCGCAGCCAACCACTACGGCACCGCAGCCAACCACTACGGCACCGCAGCCGGCCAGCGCAACCGCCGCCCAGCCGGCCAGCGCAACCGC
>JBAXES010000354.1:0-5110 GCA_037140315.1 Chloroflexales bacterium | reverse complement strand
ATCGCCCGGCGCGTGGTGCGCATGGCGGTCGAGGACATCGGCCTGGCCGACCCCCGGCCTGCACAGCGGCCTCCAGGTCGGCCACCTGGCCGCGGCCGTGGGTGGTGGCGAAGACGTGCTCCAGACGGCTCTCGACCCAGCGCAAGGGCACGCCGAGGCGCATGGACAGGGCACCGATCAGGGCATCCTCGGGGAAGACGCCGATCTTCACGCCGAATCCGCCGCCGACATCGGGGGCGATCACGCGCACCTGGCCCTCGCTGAGGCGCAGGACGGCGGCCACCTCGCCCCGCACCTGGTGCGGGGTCTGGGTGCTCGTCCAGAGGGTGATCCCGCCGGTTGCGGCGTCCGGGGAGGCCACCACGGCGCGGCCCTCCATAGGCATGCCGAAGAGGCGCTGGTTGACCATGCGCTGCTTCACCACGCGGTGGGCGGCGGCGAAGGCCGCGTCGGCGTCGCCGCGCACGCGCTTGCGGGCGTGGTCGATATTGTCCTTCATGCCCGCGAAGATAATCGGGGCGCCGGGCTCAAGGGCGCGCAGCGGGTCGGCCACGCTGGGCAGGGGGTCCCAGTCCACCTGCACGGCCTCGGCGGCGTCGATGGCCTCGGGCAAGCTGGCGGCGATCACAGCGGCGACCGCCTCGCCGACGTGGCGCACCAGGCCCACCGAGAGCGGGTAGCGGGTGCGGTCGGTCTGCAAGGAGCCGCCGCCGCCCTCGCCGGAGCTGGCGCTGGGCAGCAGCTCGTAGCTGTCCTGCAGGTCGGCCCCAGTGATCACCGCGACCACGCCGGGCATAGCCTCGGCGGCGGCGCGGGTGATCGCGCCAATGCGGGCGTGGGGGTAGGGGCTGCGCACCAAGGCCACGTGGAGCATGTCGGGGAGCTTCAGATCGCCGACGTAGGTGCCGGCGCCGCGGATCAGCCGCGGGTCCTCTTTGCGCTTCACCTCGGCCCCGATCAGGGCGGCGTATGCCATGGGAGCTACCTTTCGTTTCGTCACTGCGGTGTCACTATAGTACCATCATCGGCGCGGTGCTGGGGCGGGGGGCGCATTGACAAGGATTTGCCGTTGTGCTACGTTACCGCCAACGGCCCCCACCGTAGCTTAATCATGCAACGGAGCGCGATACGATGCAGATCAGCCTTCACGAGCGCCCGGCGATTGTGCTGCACCCCGACGACGACGTGGCCGTGGCCCTGCTGCCGCTGAGCGCCGGCCGCAGCCTCACCCTTGAGCGCCACCGCCTGCGCCTGATCGACGCAATCGCCCCCGGCCACAAGCTGGCCCTGCGCGATGTGGCGGCGGGGCAGCCGGTGCGCCGCTACGGCCAGGTGATCGGATTCGCCAAGACGCCCATCGCCGCCGGGCAGCACGTCCACTCGCACAACCTCGCGGTGGGCGAGAAGGCGCTAGAGTATGCGATCGGCGCGGAGACGCGCCGCGTGCCGGTGCTGTCGCCAGACGCGCGCCGCAGCTTCATGGGCTACCGGCGGCCCCACGGCCGCGCCGGCACGCGCAACACGGTGGCGGTGATCGGCACGGTGAACTGCGCGGCCCACACGGTGCGCAAGATCGCCGAGCGCTCCCGCGCCGAGCTGCTGCCGCACTTCCCCAACGTCACCGATGTGGTGGCCCTGGCCCACAAGAGCGGCTGCGCCACCCGCGACGGCAGCCCCGAGCTGGGCCTGCTCCAGCGCACCCTGGCCGGATTCGCCCGCAACCCCAACGTGGCCGCCTGCCTCTTCGTCGGCCTCGGCTGCGAGGTCAACCAGTTCGCCGCGCTCCTCGAGTCCCAGCGCGAGATCCTGGGCAGCGCTGCGCTCTACCTGAGCATCCAGGACAGCGGCGGCGTGGCGGCCACGGTGGAGGCCGGGCTGCGCGCCGTGGCCGAGCTGCTGCCCCTCGCCGACGCCGCCCGCCGCAGGCCGGTGCCGCTGAGCGAGCTGTGCCTGGCCCTCCAGTGCGGCGGCTCGGACGGGTTCAGCGGCATCACGGCGAACCCGGCCCTCGGCCACGCCGTCGATCTGCTGGTTGCCCAGGGCGGCACCGCCGTGCTCTCGGAGACGCCCGAGATCTACGGCGCCGAGCACCTGCTCACCCGCCGGGCGGTCAGCCAGGCCGTGGGCGAGAAGCTGGTCGCGCGCATCCGCTGGTGGGAGGAGTACACCGCCCGCGAGGGCTTCGAGATCGATAATAACCCCGCCCCCGGCAACAAGGCCGGCGGGCTGACCACGATCTTCGAGAAGTCGCTCGGGGCCGTGGCCAAAGCCGGCAACATGCCCCTCTCCGCCGTCTACGAGTACGCCGAGCCGATCAGTGAGCACGGCCTCACCTTCATGGACACCCCCGGCTACGACCCGGTCTCGGCCACCGGGCAGGTGGCCGGCGGCTGCACGCTCATCGCCTTCACCACCGGGCGCGGCTCGTGCTTCGGCTTCAAGCCGGCCCCCAGCATCAAGATCGCCACCACCAGCGACCTGTTCCGGCGTATGCCCCACGACATGGACATCGACGCCGGCGGCATCCTCGCCGGGGCCAGCGTCGAGTCGGTCGGCCGGGCGATCTTCGAGCTGCTGATCGCCGTCGCCTCCGGCGAGCCCAGCCTCAGCGAGGCCCAGGGCATCGGCGAGGAGGAGTTCAACCCCTGGATCCTCGGCGCGACGATGTAGAGGAACCCCTATGCTCACCTACCCACTGCTCCACCCCGAGGTGCTGCGCGCCCTAGGCGAGGCGGGCCACGGCGCCCAGGTGCTGATCGCCGACGGGAACTACCCCCTGGCCACCCGCTCCAGCCCGACATGCCGCCGCGTCTACTTGAACCTGGCCCCCGACCTGCTCCGCGCCACCGATGTGCTCGCGGTGCTGGCGGGCGCCATCCCGATTGAGGCCGCCCACGTGATGGTGCCCGACAGCGGCCCCGAGCCGGCGATCTTCGCCGAGTTCCGCCAGATCATGCCCGGCATCGGGCTTCAGGCCCACGACCGCTTCGCCTTCTACGATATGGCCCGCGGCCCCGACCTGGCCCTGGCCATCGCCACCGGCGAGCGGCGGATCTATGCCAACATCCTGCTCACCATCGGCGTCGTGCCGCCCGCGTAGGGGCGGCCTCAACCGCCTGCTCACCGGCGGGGCCGAGCTGAGCTATGGCCGCAAGACCCGCAAGGGAGGAGCCGATGCAACCTGGCGGCGCGCCCCTGCGTACATAGCAGTGAGCGGCCCCGCGCAGCCTATAGCGCGATACGCCGCCAGATGCTAAGATGGTGACGATGGTGATCGCCCACCTAATTGCGCCGAGGCTCTCATGCTGCGTCTCTCACGGGTACTCTCCGGCGGCTACCTTCTGCTGGCGCTGCTGATCACGCTCCTGACTCTGTTCGTCGGCCCGCTCGGCTGGGCGCCCTTCCAGATCGCCACCGTCGGCCCCGGCGGCGCGCCTGTGGTGGTCAGGCTGACCTACAGCACCGAGAAGGAGCTGTGGCTCAAGGACGCCGCCACACGATTCGCCGCCACCAGCCCCCACATCGGCGGGCGGCCCATCCAGATCGTGCTTGAGGGCAAGGGCTCGCGCGAGATGGTCACCGATATTGTGCAGGGCAGCGACCAGCCGACGGCGGTCAGCCCGGCCAGCATGGTGCAGATCGACCAGCTGCGCACGGCGTGGCTCACCGCTAAGGGCAACCTGATCATCGCCCCCGACGCCCCCAAGTCGCTGGTGATCACCCCCCTGGTGCTGCTGGCCTGGAAGGATCGCGCCAGGCCGCTTGAGCAGGCCCCACCCGGCGGCTTCTGGAGGGCGATCCAGGCCGCGCTCGCCGCGCCTGACAGCCAGATGCACTTCGGCCACACCAACCCCGAGACCTCCAACAGCGGCTTCCAGACCCTGCTGCTGCTCGCCGACGGCTACGGCGATCTGAGCGAGGAGAAGGCAAGATCTGCCGAGTTCCAGGCCTGGCTGCGTGGCGTCGAGCACGCGGTGCCCTCAGACGAGGACAGCACCGGCAAGCTGATGACCGACATGCTCCGCTTCGGCCCCAGCAAGTACGACTTCGTCGCCATCTACGAGAACCTGGCGATCGAGGCCATGGGCAGCCCGGCGGCCGGCGGCAATGGCGGGCTGCGCGTCTTCTACCCGCCGGCCACCCTGCTGAGCGATCACCCCTACGCCGTGCTCAGCGCGCCCTGGGTCACGTCCGATCAGCGCCAGGCCGCCGGCCAGTTCCGCGACTTCCTGCTCTCCCGCGAGATCCAGCAGATCGCCCTCCAGCAGTACGGCTTCCGCCCGGCCAGCCAGCAGGTGCAGATCGACCCCGGCGATAGGTCCAGCCCATTTGGGCGCTACGCCGCCAACGGGGTGCAGCTCGGGATGCCCAGCCAGCTGCGCATCCCGCCCGGTGAGGTGATCGACGCCCTGATCGCCGCCTGGAAGTCTGCTCGCCCGTAGGGCCAGGTTTCAGGGGCTGGGTTTCAGAGGTCAGATTTTTCGCGCCCTTCGCGTTCGTGTCTTTCGCACGGCTTCGCGTCCTTCGCGATCCAGACGCCCGGCTACCCGCCCATAGAGCGAGGTTTTTATGCGACGACTCTCGATCCTCATCCTGCTCGCCATGCTGGCCAGCGCGATCTCCGCCTGCGGGTCATCCGGGGGCGGCGGCGGCAGCGGCAGCGGCGGCCCGCCATCGAACGCCCTGGGCATCAGCATCGCCTATAGCCCCGAGAAGGAGAAGTGGCTTACCGAGCGCATCGCCACCTTCAACAGCCAGAAGGTGAAGGCCGGGGACAAGCCGATCTTCGTCACCGGCGTCAACAAGTCGTCGGGGGCCGCGCGCACCGAGATCAAGAACGGCACCCTGAAGACTACCGTCTGGAGCCCGTCGGCCAGCACCTGGCTAGAGGTGCTCAGGCAGGAGACCGGCAACCAGGGCGTGTCCGTCTCCAGCGAGCCGCTGGTGCTCACCCCGGTGGTGATCGGCATGTGGAAGCCCATGGCCGAGGCCCTCGGCTGGCCGGGCAAGCCGATCGGCTGGAGCGACATGCTCGGCCTGATCAAGGACCCGCAGGGCTGGGGCAAGTTTGGCCACCCCGAGTGGGGCCGCTTCTCCTGGGGCCACACCG
>JBAXES010000353.1:0-5110 GCA_037140315.1 Chloroflexales bacterium | reverse complement strand
CTCGATCGCCGTCTCCAGCAGGATGCCGGTCGCCTCGCCCGTGCGGTCGCGCTGGATCTGGCCGCCGGCCGGGTCGGGCGTCTCGGTGCCGATGCCGGCCAGGGCCAGGGCCGCGCTGTTCACCCAGACCGAGTGGCCGTCCTTGCGCGAGAGGATGGCCGGGTTTCTGGCGCTGACCGCGTCGAGGTCGTCGCGGGTGGGCCACTGGCCGCCCCAGGCCGAGTGGTCCCAGCCGCCGCCGCGCAGCCATGCCCCCGGCGCTAGCTCGCGGGCGCGGTCGGCCGCCCGGCCCACCGCCTCGGCGATGCTGCGCGCCCCGCCGAGGCGCACGTCCTGGCTGGCCAGCCCCTGGTAGGTGATGTGGACGTGGGCGTCGGTGAGGCCGGGCACCACGGCGCGGCCCTGAAGGTTGATGCCCTCGCTGCGGCCGGCGGAGGCGGTGGCGGCCTGCACCCGACCCTCGCTGCCCACGGCTATGATGCGACCATCGCGGATGGCCACCGCCCGCGCCACGGGCTGTTGCGGGTCAAGGGTGTAGATTGGGCCATTGTAGAGAATCAGCGTCGGCATGGCACAGCCCCTTATCAGTGTCGCCCAGGCGACTAATGCGCCAGGCGGTTAAGGAATCGTACATATAGCATAACCTTTTGTCAACTTTCTGCGGGAGGATGCCAGGGCTCCGCCGCCGCCCTTCGATCTGCGAGGTGCTCCCCGTGTGGTATTATGCCTGCGCTTGGCGTCACAGACGCCATCGCATTGTATTGGAGATGCGCGTGAGGAGCGAGGAGCACCAGCGATGACCAGCACTATCTACCTCATCCGCCATGGTGAGACGGACTGGAACCTGGCGGGGCGCTGGCAGGGCCACGCCGATGTGCCGCTGAACGATCTCGGCCTGCGCCAGGCCCAGCTGCTCGCCCAGCGCATCCAGGCGGAGCAGATAACATTCGATGCGATCTACAGCAGCGACCTGGCCCGCGCCTACCAGACCGCCTGGGAGATTGGGGCCGCCGCGCGCGTGCCGGTGCAGCTCTACCCGCCCCTGCGCGAGATCGATCTGGGCACATGGAGCGGCCTGCACTACAATGAGATCCGCGAACGCTTCCCCATCGAGGCCAAGCTCCTTGAGCAGGGCCAGGACATCCCCCGCGGCGGCGCGGAGACCCTGACGGCCTTGCGCAAGCGCGTGGTCGAGGCCCTTGAGGCGATCATCGCCCACCGCGACGGCGAGACGATCGCCCTGGTCTCGCACGGCGGCTGCATCCGCATGCTGCTGGCCCACGCCGATAACTTCCCCGGCGATGGCTTCAAGCGCTTCCCGCATATCGGCAACACCTCGATCAGCATCCTGCGCTGCGCCCCCGGCGGCTGGGATACGCTGAGTATCAACGATATGCGCCACCTGGAGGCCGCCCACGAGGCTGCGCTGGCATCCTCGCCCCCCGACGACGCCGAGCAGCCGGCGCTTTGAAATGTTGAATGTTGAATGTTGAATTGAGGGACTCTCTCAATTCAGCATTCAGCATTCAGCATTCAGTATTATGGACGACCGCTACATCGTCGAGACGCCCGAGATCGTGGATCTGGCCTACGATGTGGCCGGCCTGGGGTCGCGCTGTCTGGCCGCGACGATCGACACCCTGCTGATCCTGGCCCTCCTGGGCGGGCTGGGGACCGTGCTCTTCCTGGTGGTCGGCCAGATCGTCGGCGACGCTGTGGGCAGCCTGGTGCTGGCGGCCTGGGCGCTGCTCTCCTTCGGCGCGCTCTGGGGCTACTACCTGATCTTCGAGCTGATCTGGGGCGGGCAGACGCCCGGTAAGCGCCTGCTTGGCCTGCGGGCGGTGCGCGAGGGCGGGCGCCCGATCACCCCCGCCGCGTCGGCCGTCCGTAACCTGGTGCGTATCGTCGACCTGCTGCCCTTCGGCTACGGCCTCGGCGCCGTGGTGATGTTTGCCGACCCGCGCTCGCGCCGCCTGGGCGACCTGGCCGCCGGCACCCTGGTGGTGCGCGAGGGCGCCGCTATCTCCCTCGCGAGCCTGACCAACCAGCCGGTGCCGGTGCGCGCTGACTACGATCTGGCCCAGGACTTTCTGCGCCGCCGCGACCGCTTGGGCGCCGAGCCGCGGGCGCGCATGGCTGCGCAGTTGGCCGCCGCCCTGCGCGCCCGCCTCGGCCTGCCCGACGACGGCGGCCCCGAGCCGTTTATCGAGCGCTTCGTGCGTGAGTACCAGGCGTACCAGACCTCCGCGATCCAATGATCCTATAGCTCGTTGAAGTTGCCAGCGAAGCTGGCAACTTCAACGAGCTATAGGATCTTCATGCCACTCGGCCATCTCCGGCGTCCAGACCTCCAGCCCCGGCAGGCGGCGGAACCACGCGCCCTGGCGGCGGATGAAGCTGTGGGTGTCGAACTTCAGCCGCTCGACGCAGGCCTCCAGGCTGGCCGCGCCCTCGAGGTAGGGCCGCAGCTGGATGTAGCCCAGGCTCGACATAGCTGGCAGTTCCCAGCCGTAGCCGCGCGCGCGCAGGCCCGCCACTTCGGGGACAAGCCCGGCGGCCAGCATCGCGTTCGCCCGCTCGTCGGCCCGCCGGTAGATCTCCTCGCGCTCGCGGCTCAGCCAGATTGTGCGGATGCGGTATGGCGGCGGCACTCGCGTCTGCTGCGCCGAGATCGGCTCGCCGCTCACCGCGTGTACCTCCAGGGCGCGGATCACCCGGCGCAGGTTGCTCGGCGCGATCTGCGCCGCGGCGGCAGGATCGATGGCGGCGAGGCGGGCGTGCAGCGCCCCGGCCCCCAGCTCGGCGGCCTCGCGCTCCAGCTCGGCCCGCAGCTCGGGCTGCGGCGGCACCCGCGGGATCTGCCAGCCTTCGAGCACGGCGGCGAGGTACTGGCCGGTGCCGCCCACCAGCAGCGGCATCCGCCCCCTGGCCACAATATCGGCGATGGCCGCCGTCGCCAGGTCCTGATAGGCCGCCAGCGAGAACTCCTCGTCCGGGTCGCGGATGTCGATCAGATGGTGCGGCGCGGCCGCCAGCTCGGCCGGGGTCGGCTTAGCCGTGCCGATGTCCATGCCCCGGTAGATCTGCCGCGAGTCGGCCGAGACGATCTCGCCGCTCACCCGGCGGGCCAGGGCGATGGCCAGGGCCGTCTTGCCCACGGCCGTCGGGCCGATGATCGCCGTTAGAGTCGGCTGCTGCATAGGTCGCCCTCATTGTGAAAAGTGTTTCGTGTAACCCCGCCATGGTACACTGAATCTTGGCGTCGGTGTCGGCGCTACCATTCAGGCGGGAGGCCCATATGCCAGAGCGACTCATTGCAGACCAGCCTGATCTTCACGCGCACATACCCCTCGAGGTGCGTGACGGCCGGGAGGTGCAGGTGCGCCATATGCGCTCCGAGGATGCCGAGCTGCTTGAGCGTATGTTCTACCGGCTTTCGTCGGAGACGCGCTGGCGGCGATTCTTTATGCCGCTGGATAACATCGACCCCGACCAGGTGCGCCGCGAGACAGTTCGCCTTGCCACGATCCACCCGGACCGCGAGGTTGCCCTGCTGGCGACGTCCCAGGAGGGCGGGAGCGAGGAGGTTGTCGCCGTGGCCCGCTACGGTCGCATCGGCGACAATAGCGAGTGCGCCGAGGCGTCGATCGTGGTGCGCGACGACTACCAGAGCGCCGGGATGGGCTCCCAGCTCTTCGACCTGCTGGTGCAGGTCGGGCTGGCCCGCGGCGTCCACCATATGATCCTGCTCACCCACGCCGACAACACCGGCATGATCGGCCTGATCCACCACCTCGGGCTGCCCTACACTGGCAAGTACGCCTCGGGCCTCTACGAGATCGATGTGCAGCTCACCGATAATGAGCCGCCGATCTTCCCGTACTGAGGGCGGCGATCCATAGGGCGTAGCAGCGCGGCGCTGCTGCGCCCCTGCTTGAGGTACGTATGCCCCGACGAATAGGCCTTATGCCGCTGCTGGCCAGCGCGGCCCTCGGCGCCGCCGGCGGTATGTTCGGCGCGGCCTGGTATGTCACCACCCGCGTCAGCCCGCAGCACCGCCGCAGCTACCATGACGCCTACACCTTCACGCCGTGGGAGCTGGGCGTGCCCTTCGAGGAGATCGGCCTGCGCAGCGCCGATGGCCTGGCCCTGACCGGCTGGTGGCTGCCGCGCCCCGAGTCGCGCGCGGTGGTGATCGGCTCGCACGGCCACAGCGGCAGCAAGGACGACCTGCTCGGCATCGGCACGAGCGCCTGGCGGGCCGGGTTTAACGTGCTGCTCTTCGACTACCGCGGACGCGGCGACTCGGACCCCTGGCCGCACACGTTGGTCAGCCGCGAGGTGGACGACCTGCTGGCGGCGGTGGCGATCATGGCGGCGGCCCGCGAGCCGACGATCGCCGCCCTGGTGGCCGACAGCTCCTTCACCGCCGTGGCCGACGTGGTCGCCCACGGGGTGCGCCGCACCCTGGGCATCCCGCCCGCGCCCCTGGTGCGCGCCGCCGACGAGGTGCTGGCCCGCCGCCACGGCTACCGCTTCACCCACGCCCGCCCGATCGACGCCGTGGGCGCGATCGCGCCCCGCCCGATCGTGATCGCCCACGGCGCCGCCGATAGCACGGTGCCGGTGGAGCAGGCCCGCCGGCTCTTCGCCGCCGCCGGCCAGCCCAAGCAGCTCTGGGTGGCCGAGGGGGCCGAGCACTGCGGGGGCTACTTCGCCGACCGCGAGGGCTACTGCGCGCGCGTGAATGCCTTCTTCTCACAGCACTTATATGAATGTTGAATGTTGAATGCTGAATGCTGAATGTCCGGCATTCAGCATTCAACATTCAACATTCAACATTCAACTATGCACTTCGATATATTGACTCTCTTCCCCGGCATGTTCGCCGGGCCGCTCGGCGAGAGCATCCTCAAGCGGGCGCAGCAGGCCGGGCATATCAGCGTGGGCCTGCACAATATCCGCGACTGGGCCACCGACCGCCATCGCACCGCCGATGACGCGCCCTTCGGCGGCGGCGCCGGCATGGTGATGAAGGCCGCCCCGCTGGCGGCGTGTATCCGCGCGGTGCTCTCGATGGGGGATGGACCCCAACCCCCAACCCCCATCC
>JBAXES010000352.1:0-5117 GCA_037140315.1 Chloroflexales bacterium | reverse complement strand
ATGATAAAGGGCACCACGGCAGCATAGTGATGGTAGCGATAGTCGTAGCCGGCCCCCGGCCCAGTGCTGATCAGGGCAGCCAGGGCCAGGGGCGCGCCCACGAGCAGCCAGCGCCAGCCGCGCCAGGCCACCAGCAGGGCCGGCCCGAGCACCACCAGGGCGTTCAGCAGGCGCTCGCCGGCAGTGGCGCCGACCTCGCCCAGGGCCCCGAAGTAGTAGCTGGCGTAGCTCTTCGCCGCCGACCCATCCAGGCTGGGCAGCTTGAACAGCTCGCGCAGCACCAGGAATGCCACCGCGCCGTAGATCAGCGCCGCCGCCACGCTGATCAGCCCGGCGCGGCGCCGCCCGCCCCAGAGGAGCAGGTAGGCCCCGATGCCGGCCACCGGCAGGGCGATGTACATCTTGCAGCTCAGGGCCAGCCCCACCCACAGCGCGTAGCTGCGCCAGGCCCGCCGGTCGGCCGCGTCGAGCGCAAAGAGCAGCAGCGGCATGGCCAGGGTGTCGCCGTGGAAGTCGAACAGCACGGCGGTCAGTCCCACCGGGTAGAGCAGGTAGATCAGGGCGACGCAGCGCGCGGCGAGGCGGCTGTCGAGACGGCGCAGGGCCAGCCGGTAGGCCGGCACGGCCCCGGCGGCCACCAGGGCCGCCTGCGCCACCAGCAGGGCCTCGGGGCTGCGCCACAGCGCCAGCAGCGGCGCGAAGGCGTAGTAGATCAGCTCGACGTGGCCGGCCAGCCGCGAGAAGTTGCCGCCCGGCCCGGTGGTGATCAGGGGCCGCCCGCGCAGCGCCGAGAAGATCGCCTGGGCCATGCTGCCCAGGTCGAGGACGCCCGCGTTGTAGCCCCGGTAGCGCGCCAGGCTCAGCCCGGCGCTGAGCGCGCCGACGAGGGCCATGGCCGCCCAGAGGGCCGGGTCGCGCGGGATGATCTGCGTCTGCGTTGTTTTCATAGTCTGGGGAGGCTCGGAGGGGCCTGTGGCCCCTCCGAAAAAGAATCTTCTAACACCGATCAAAGATGGGAGGATTTCAGGGAGGGTTCTGCCCTCCCTGGCTCTCCCTGGCCACGAGCCGTGGCCACGGCTCGCCGATCAGCGCCGGCAGGCCACTCAGCGCGGTGAGCGTCAGCAGCGCCCGGCTCACCAGCGCCGCCGCCACGGCAGGGCCGGCGGCCACCCCGCTGCGCTCCAGCAGCACCGCCAGCGCGCCCTCGCGCACGCCCAGGCCGCCCGGCGTGAGCGGCAGCAGGCCGATCAGCCCGACCAGCGGCGAGACCAGGGCGGCCTGGGGCGGGGCCTGCGGGTCGAGGGCCAGCAGGATCAGCCACAGGCTGCACGCCGTGAGCGCATGATAGCTGATCGATATCACCAGGCAGTAGGCGATTGCCTGGGGGTGGCCCCCGTAGCGCTCAAGGATGACCCGCAGGCGCGCGGCGGCGCGGCGCAGCGGCGCGGGCAGCGCCGCCAGCAGCCGCGGGCTGCGTAGGGCGGCCAGGCCGGCAGCGAGCCCGGCGGCCCCGCCGCCGAGCAGCAGCAGCGGCATCCACACCGGCCAGCCCAGCAGCTGCGGGGCGAGCAGCAGCGCCAGCGAGGCGAGCGCGATCATGCCCGCCAGTCCGGTGATTCGCTCTGCCACGATGCTCGACCAGACCGCCGCCTTGTCGTCGAAGGCCCGCGCGGCCAGGTAGCCGCGCCCCAGGTCGCCGCCCACATCCGAGGGCAGGAATGTGCCGGCAAATCCGCCAATGAGATACCAGCGCATCAGCTGGCGCAGCCCGACGCTCACCCCCTGGGCCTGCAGCAGGCTCTTCCACTTCAGGCAGCTCAGCCACACCCCCACAAAGTAGATCGCCACGCAGCCGATCAAGTAGATCGGCTGTGTGGCGCGCAGAGTGAGCCACAGCGCGCCCCAGTCCGTCAGCCAGACCACGACGCCGACAAGGCAGGCCGCGGCCAGCCCGTAGCGCAGCAGGCGCATGATCGGGGCGCTGGGGGTGTGGGTTGCCGCCATCAGGCGCGCACCCGGCCGATGATCAGCACGGCGCGGGCGAAGGTGAGCCGCGCCTTGTACAGCCGCTCGCCGACGCGCCCCGGCAGCCCGCGCGCGATCTGCCCAGCGATCCGGCTGCCGATCGTCAGCCCGGCGATCCGCCCGCCGATCCCGCGCAGCGGCCCCCACACATAGCCCTCGCCGGCCGGATCAAGCCCGCAGTCGCGCATGATCTGGCGCAGGCGGCGGCGGGTGGTCACAAAACCGTGGCTGTAGTCGCAGTTCCAGAAGTCCTCGCGCAGGGCCAGGTAGTCGGGTGCCACCAGGGCCACCACCCCGCCCGCCACCACGGTGCGGCCTAGCTCGCTCAGGAAGGCGGCAGCGTCGCGGTAGGTCGGGCTGTGCTCGATCACGTGGGAGGCGAAGGCGATGTCGTAGCTGCCCGCGCTCACCGGCAGCAGCGGCGCGATGGCGCGCACACTGCTGTGGCCGCGGGCCTGGATCGTGCGCAGCAGCCGCAGGTTGATATCCAGGGCGGTGTACTGGTAGCCGACCTCGGCGCAGACGGCGGCGAAGCTGCCGTGGCCGGGCCCGATCTCCAGCACCGTCCGCCCGCCCGGGTGCGCGGCGCGAATCTGGGCCAGGGCTAGCCGGGCCTGCCCCAGCGCCCACGCCCGCCCGATGCCCGTCGCCGCCAGATCGTCGTAGTAGTCGTAGAAGGGCATTGCCGGGTGCCTACCTTCCCAATAGCGGCGACACCAGCCGCCAGTAGTGCGCCGTCACCCACTCGACGGCGCCCTGGGCCGCCCGCTCGGGCCGGCTCTGCACCAGCCCCGGCACGAACGAGAGCCCGCGCGCGCTCAGCAGCTCGCGGTCGGAGATCACACGGGTGGCCTGGATGCGCCGCCGCTGGGTGCGGATCGCCCCCCGCATGCGCAGCACCTCGCCCAGCGCCCGCAGGTACACGCCCAGCCAGCCCTTGCGCAGCGCGGCCGCCAGCAGCAGCGCGTCGTAGAGCAGGATGATCGGCGCGCAGAGCAGCAGCGTGCGCCCCCGGTAGAGCTTCAGGATGGTCAGCCAGCGGTTGCGGTAGATCAGCTGCGCCCGCCGCTGCGGGTAGCTGCCCCGGCCGCGCCAGCTCGTCTCGGCGTTGCCCTGCAGGTGGTACACCAGCGAGCCCGGCGCCGTGTAGCAGCGCCAGCCGCGCAGCCGCATGCGCAGCGACAGCTCGAAGTCGTTCAGGTAGATGAAGTAGCGCGCGTCGAAGCCGCCGCACTCCAGCGCCCGCTCGCGGTGTACCAGCAGCGAGGTGCTGGCCTGCGCGCCCACCTCCCAGACCTCGCCCGCGCCAGCGGGCGCCTCGCCCAGCGACATGAACCCGTGGTGCAGCGTCATATGGCCGACCACGTGGGCGAACCCGCCGTCGTGGTGGATGCGCCCCTGCTGCACCAGCACCGCCCGCGAGCCGACCATGGCCGTCGCCGGCCAGGTCACGCGGGCGGCTGCGATCAGCGGCTCAAGCCAGCCCTCGGGCACATAGGTGTCGTGGTCGAGAAACAGCACCCACGCGCTGTCGGCGACCTGGAGCGCCAGGTTGCACGCGGCGCTGTGGCCGATGTTCTGGCCCAGGGCGATCAGCCGACAGCCCGCGTGTCGGCGCACCCGCTCGACCGTATCGTCGGACGAGGCGTTGTCGATCACCAGAACCGCCGCGCCCGCCGGCAGCGCCGCCCGCACCGTCTCCAGGCAGCGGTCGATATACGCCGCCGAGTTATAGCTGATCAGCGCCACCATCACGCTCGCGTCGAACGGGACGCCGAGATCAGGGAGATTCGCCCCCCGCTCCCGCCGCAGCGGGAGCGGGGCTGGGGGTGAGGGCCGCGCTAACCTCATAGCAGGTTCCGCGGGTCGCCCGCCAGCGGGCGATCCACCTCGTAGGCCGTGTGCCGGCCGGCCACGCGCCGGTACAAGTCCAGGTGCTGGGCCAGGATGCGCTCCCAGGCGAAGCCCTCCACCCGCCGGCGGGCCATGTCGCCCAGCTGATCGCGCCGGGCCTCGTCGCCCATCAGGCTCAGGATGGCCGCCCGCAACCCGGCGATATCGTGGGGCTTCACCAGCACCCCGGCGTCGCCCACCACCTCGGGCATGCCGGTCACATTGTTGGTGATCACCGCGCAGCCGGCGCTCAGGGCCTCCAGCAGCACCACCGGGAAGTTGTCGTGCAGCGAGGGGAAGACGAAGATCGCGCTGGAGGCGTAGAGGTCCTGAAGCTCCTGGCCCTTCACAAAGCCGGGGAACAGCACATCCAGCCCGAGCTGGCGGGCCTGCTCCTGGAGCGGGCCGAGCATCGGGCCATCGCCGGCGATCACCACCTCCCAGCCGGCCAGGTCCACGCCCTCCAGGGCCTGGAGCAGGTGCTGGGCCCCCTTGCGCGGGAAGAGCCGGCTGGCGAAGAGGATGCGCCTGCGCCGCGGCACCGCGCCCGCCTCGGGCAGCTGGAAGCCGTAGGGGATCACATCCACCGGCACGTCGGCGCCGCGCTGGAGCAGGCCGCGCAGGTAGTTCGAGGGCGAGATGATCGCGTCGGTGGCCTGTACGAGCTGCCGCCAGAGCGGGGCGAGCAGACGGTGGCCGCGCTTGAAGCGGTCGGGGTTGTAGGCGGGCACGTCCGAGCCGTGGATCGTCACCACCAGCGGCAGGCCGGTGAGCCGCTTGATCGCGGCGGCCAGCACCCCGGTGGGCATCAGGAAGTGGGCGTGGATGACATCGTAGCGGTGGCGCGCGGCCAGGCCCAGGGCCAGCGGCAGCGCCGAGAGGATGTAGCTGGCCATCTCGACGGTGATGGCGCGCACGGGCGAGGCTCGCAGGGCCGGCACGCGGAAGACCCGCAGCCGACCGTCGATCAGCACCTCGCGGAAGGGCAGGCCGCGGTAGCCCATGGTCACCACATCGACGGCGTGGCCGGCCCTGGCCAGCTCCTCAGAGAGGGCGCGGGTGATCGGGCTGGCCCCGCCGCCGATCGGCGGATACTCATAGTTGAGCATCATAATCCGCATAGGCTACGCTCCGTTGATCTCCTCGCGCACCACATAGATCTGCTTGTGCTGGGTCTCGTAGTAGGTTCGCATCAGCAG
>JBAXES010000351.1:0-5118 GCA_037140315.1 Chloroflexales bacterium | reverse complement strand
GCCTGGAGGGCGCGCCCTTCGCCGGGTGGCACGACGGCCTGCTGGTCATCGTCGCCCACGAGATCACCCCCGACCGCAACCACTTCCTGGCGCTCAACGTGGGCGAGGTGGTGAGCAGCCGGCTCCCGCCCCAGGACTTTGTGGACGAGGTGTACGCCCGCGGCGGGTTCGGCGTGATCGCCCACCCCGACGAGCGTGTGGAGAACAGCTTCAAGGAGATCTACCGCTGGGATGACTGGGCGGTGGACGGCCCGCGGCGGCGCGAGGGCCGGACGGTGGGCATCGAGCTGTGGAACCTGATGAGCGACTGGGGCGAGCATCTAACGGCGCGCAACAAGGAGCTGAACTTTCTGCTGCCGCGCCTGGGGATCAGCGGGCCGAGCCCGGCCACCCTGGCCTGGTGGGATCGCCTGAACATCGCCGGGCGGCGCACCTTCGGCGTGGGCGGGGTCGACGCCCACGCCTTTAAGCAGCGCGCGCCCTGGGGCGAGGTCGAGGTCTTCCCCTACCGCTGGCTCTTCGGCACCCTGACGAACTACCTGCTGATGGGCGCGCCCCTGAGCCACGACGCGGCGACGGCGACCAACCAGGTGTACGCGGCCCTGTCCGGCGGGCGGAGCTACTTCGTGAACCGCCTCGACGGCGACGCCCCGGCGATCGTGTTCGCGGCCCGGCGCGGCGCCGAGCGCTACAGCGTCGGCGACAGCGCACCCCTGGTCGGCGGCCCCCTGCTGATCGAGGCGGATGTGGGCTGCGACGCCTACATCCGCCTGGTCGTCGACGGCGAGGTGCTCGCCAGCGGGGTGCGCCGCATCCGCCAGAGCGTCTGCGAGGCCGGTGTCTACCGCCTGGAGGGCTACTGGGGCGGCAAGCCCTGGCTCTTTAGCAACCCGATCTACGTGGGCGACTGAGCGCCCGGCGCTGGTCGGTCATAGCGTGCGATAGTGGGTCGCCATCTCGGTGCTGGTGGCTGCCAGCGCGCCCCGCTGCTCGAGGTACTCGACCCGCGCCGCGATCGCCTGGAGGGCGAGCAGCAGCGGGGAGGCCCCGCGCATCTCGGGGTAGATCTGCGCCGCCATCTCCAGGATGGTGCGCGGCTTACGGCAGACCGTGCGGATCTGATCGAGCCGACTCAGGTGGGACTCTCTGATCGCCCCGGCCCGGGCATAAATGTCGGCCATCGGGGCCTCGTGCCCGGCCAGCCCGAGCCGGATGCCGGGCTCCGCCGCAATACGATCCAGCGCCGCGAGGTAGAAGGCCAGCCCGTTGTGCGGCTCCAGGTGCGCGGGCGTCAGCCGCGGGTTCGTCGTGGCCAGCAGGTGGTCGCCGCAGAAGAGCACGTCGCCCAGCCGCAGGCAGACATGGCCCGCGCAGTGGCCGGGCGTGTGGATCACGGCGAAGCGCCCGTCGAGGTGGTCGCCGTCCGCAAGGATGGTGGCGACGTCGCCGCCGGGCGCGCCCGACGCCGCCGCGCCGAAGAGCCGCCCGAGCTGCACGATCAGCTCCTCGGCGACGCCGGCCCAGCGCA
This sequence comes from Chloroflexales bacterium, assembly GCA_037140315.1. Lineage (GTDB taxonomy): Bacteria > Chloroflexota > Chloroflexia > Chloroflexales > Chloroflexaceae > Oscillochloris. The sequence goes on along the minus strand of JBAXES010000351.1, from coordinate 3,590 downwards.
GAAATGTGGCCGTCGTGTCCATCTGCGCGGCCATAAAGGCCCCGTGGTCGCGGACAGCCTCAAGGTCGAGGCTGTGCGCGGCGACCGGGGCGGCGCTCTGGGCGCGGACGTAGCCGAGCCCCCCGCAGTGGTCGATGTGGCCGTGCGTGATGATAATCCGGGTGAGCGCGTCCCACGTCAGGCCCTCGTCGTGCCGCCCGCGGATCGCGGCCATCCCGGCCTCCAGATCGGCGTTGCTCTCGGCGCTGCCGCTGCCCGTGTCGATCAGCGCGGCGTAGCCCGCGCTGATCACGATGTAGGTGTGCGCGATCATGCTGGGGAAGGCCCGCACGGGGATCTGATAGATGCGCTCGCCGTCAGCTCCGTCAAACCGATGCACGGATCCGTCGGTCATGGTGTGCTCCTGTGTCATAGAGGCGTCCTGGCTCAAGCGCTGTGTCTTGAACCATCATACTCCGCCCAGAATCTTTTACCGTTGCGCCGCAAGCTGGCGTCAGACGGGCGGGACATGTACGAGCTATAATAGCAATGCCGCTCGCGGTGTGGGACACGTCTTGTAGACGTCGCTCCCATCGTGTTACCCTCAGACCCACAGACACCCTATGCACAAACTTGATCACTCCACCCGCGCCGCGATCTTCCTCACGCTGTGTGTCCTGGCCGGCGTGGCGATCCTCCCGGCGCCCCCGGCCCGCGCCCAGGATCTCCCGTGGCGCACGAAGGACTCGCCCTTCGGGGTGGTCGCGGCCCTCGGCAACCGCGTCCGCGCCGATGAAATCCCCGCCGCCGTTGCGCTGATGCGCGAGGCCGGCGTCCAGTGGCAGCGCGAAGAGATCTTCTGGGATCGCGTGCAGCAGTACCCTGGCGGCCCCTACGCCTGGGGCGGTGACGCCGCCGGCCTGTACAACTACGACCTCGCGATCAGCGCGCAGGCCGCCGCCGGCATTCACATCCTGGGGCTGCTCGACTATAACCCGGCCTGGTTCAAGGGCAAGAACCCGCGCCCCGAGGAGTGGCTCTCCGACTGGGGCGACTATGTCTATAGTGTGGTCGCCCGCTACGGGCGTGATCGCGGGCAGATCACCTACTGGGAGCTGTGGAATGAGCCCAACCTGGCCGCCTCAGGCTACGAGAGCGGCCTGTATACCGTCGCCGATTTCGTGCATATCCTCGAGGTCGGCGCCGCCGCCGCCCGCGCCGCCGACCCCAACGCGAGGATTGTGATGGGCGGGATGGCCCCGATCTGGAGCGAGTCACCCTCGCCGCACCACTACGACTACTTCGACTACCTCGATCAGGTCGGCCGCCTGGGCGGCTGGCGCTTTGTCGATGTCATCGCCGTCCACCCCTATCGCCCCAGCGCGCCGGAGGGCGACACCTGGCGCCGCGACCAGTCGCTCACCTTCAGCCAGGAGCTGAGCCGACTCGACGGGCTGCTGCGCGCCTACGGCCCCCGCCCGGTCTGGCTGACGGAGCTGGGCTGGTCGACGGGCCGGCGCCAGCCTGGCGTAGACGAGGACACCCAGGCATTTCTCCTCGTGCGCACCTACCTGCTCGCCATGGCCCACCCGAGCGTGGAGAAGATCTTCTGGTACGACTTTCGCGAGGATACGCTCCCAGGTACGCCCTACGAGCAGCCGACTGTTGTCCCGGCTGATCTGGAGATGCACTACGGGCTGCTGCGCCGCGCCTACCCGCTCGACATAACGCGCGGCGACCTACGCAAGCCGGCCTTTCTGGCCTACCGGACGCTGACGCAGATGCTGAGCGGCCTGTACCTCCAGGACATTCTGCCCACCGACACCGACGGCGTCTTCTGGCATCGCTACGCGGGCGGAGGCCGGCGCGTCGATGTGATCTGGCGCACGGGCGCTGCCGTGCCGGCGCTCACCGTCGACTGCGGCTGCCACGAGGCCCTGGTGCGCAACTGGAAGGGTGAGGTGCGCTACCTGCTGAGTAGCGCCGACGGGCGGCTGAGCATCCGCCCGGACGATCTGGGCGCCCCGCTCTACGTCGAGTACGACCCGTCGGCGCAGCGGGGGCGCGTCTTCGCCGCCACCGGGCACAGCATCGGCGGCGACTTCCGCGCCTTCTGGGAGTCGCGCGGCGGGCTGGCCCGTTTCGGCTACCCGCTCAGCGAGGAGATCGTCGAGCCGGAGCCGGGCAGCGGGCGGCCCCGGGTCGTCCAGTACTTCGAGCGGGCGCAGTTCGAGCTGTTCCCCGAGCAGAGCGGCACGCCCTATCTGGTCCAGCTGACCCGGCTCGGCGAGGCGGCCCTCCGGCGCCAGGGCGTCGACTGGCACAGCATCCCCGCCCAGACCGACGCCCCGCCCGAGTGCCGGATCTTCCCCGAGACCGGCCACCGCCTCTGCCCGCCCTTCCTGGCGGCCTGGGAGCAGTCCGGCGGGCTTGACCTCGTTGGGCTGCCCCTCACCGAGGCCTTCCCCGTCACCGACGCGGCCACCGGCGCGAGCTACAGCGCCCAGTACTTCGAGCGCACGCGGATCGAGTACCACCCCGACCGGGCGGGCACGCCGTACGCCATCCAGATCGGCCTCCTCGTGCGCGAGCAGATCGCCCGCTGGGGCGGGATGCCGTAGGCGCGGGCCGGGCGGCGGCCATATTCAGCGCAGCTGGAACGGGACGTTCGCCGGGTCGGCGATGGCGGCCAGGATGTGCTCCCACGCCTGGCGGTTCTTCCAGTAAGCGTTGTGGGCGTGCGGGAAGGGCTGGCGGCTGTCGAGCTCCACGTCGCGCAGCGCCCCGGCGAAGACCGGCGCCGCCCGGAAGCCGAGCATATCGTTGCGGTCGTAGAGGTTCAGCCAGGGCGGGAATCCCGTCGGCAGCGGGGTCGGCTCTACGCCCGCCTTCCCCAGCGCGCCCAGGGCGCCGATCTCGTGGAGCACCCCGGCCTGCGACCCGGCGGTGATCAGCAGCGGCACCTGCGCCCGGATCGCCGCATCCGTCAGCAGCAGGTCGGCGCAGGCGATCGCGCCCAGGCTGTGGGCAAGCAGCACCGTCGGCCCGGCGGCCACGTGCCTGGCGATCGCGGCATGGATGGCCGTGCGCCGGAGCTGGTAGTCCAGGATGTCGCCGAGGAAGGCCAGGGTCATTCTGGTGATGTCGACGCGGTAGGGGCGCAGCACCAGCCCGGTGAGTCCCGCCGCTGGCAGAAAGGTTAGCCAGTCCTGCGCCGCGCCCAGCACGGTGGCCCCCCCGCCGAGGGTCTGCTCAACGTCGCCCACCGTGCGGTCGCGCAGATCGGCGTCGCCGAAGAGATCGGGGGCGTCGCCCGTCGCCAGGGCCGCGCCCATCGCGGCGGCCACGATGGCGCGGGCCAGGGCGCCGCGATAGTCGGCCATCTGGGCGCCATCGATGCTGCGCAGGGCGGCATAGAGCGCCGGGTCGGCGCCGCCGAAGAGCATGGCCACCCTGCGCACCGCCGCAGGGAAGGCGGCGGCGATCCCGCCCTCGGCCAGCCGGTCGCGGAGCGGCGGCGGCGCCCCGCGGGCGGCCAGAAGGTACGTCGCGCGGGTCAGGTGCGTGCTCGTCTCGCTCTGGCGGGCAGGCGACCTGGGCTGGGCCTGGGA
>JBAXES010000350.1:0-5124 GCA_037140315.1 Chloroflexales bacterium | reverse complement strand
AGTACAAGCGCTGCCGCCGCATCCTGGAGCGCGACCTCGACGCCCCGCCGGCCCCCGAGACCGTCGCCCTGGCCGCCTGGCTGTGCAGCAGCGGCCAGGCCGCCTGGCCCGCGCCGCCGCACAACGTGCCGACGATCGAGACGCCCATCCTCGGCCGGGCAGTGGCGCTTACCGCCATCGCCGCGCAGCTAGCGGCACCAGAGGGTCGCCTGATCACGCTGTCCGGGCCGGCCGGCGGCGGCAAGACGCGCCTGGCCATCGCGGCGGCCGCCGCCGAGCGCGGGGCCTTCACCGATGGCGTCTTCTTTGTGTCGCTGGAGCCAATCACGGACGGGGGCGGCATTATCGACAGCATAGCCGAAGCCCTCAGCCTACCACTTGTGACCAGCAGCAGCACCCCGCTCGGTGCCCTGATCGCCTTCCTCAAGGCCCGCGAGGTGCTGCTGGTGCTGGATAACTTCGAGCACCTGATCGAGCACGCCCCATTGCTCAGCAGGCTCCTGGATGCCGCGCCGAATCTGCGGATCATCGTCACCTCGCGCGTGCCCCTGCACATGTTCGACGAGGTGACTCTGCGGATCAGGGGGCTGGAGGCGCCGACCACAGGCGGCGCGCATCAGCCAGAGGGTGATCCGGCGGTGCAGTTGTTTCTTCAGTCGGCGCTTCGGGCGGCCCCAGGATTCGCGCCTGACGCCGCCGCGCTCCAGGTGATTGGCGCGATCTGTCTCGCCCTCACTCGGCTACCTCTGCTGATCATGCTGGCGGCGGGCCTAACGGCGCAGATGAAGCTCGCAGCGATCCTTGCCCTTGTGCAGGACGACATCAACGGCTTGGAGACCGGCCTACGCGGGCTGCCTGAGCGTCACCGCAGCTCTCACAACCTCTTCGAGAGCATCTGGAAGCTGCTAAACGTCGATCAGCGACGGCTCACGGCCGAGTGCGCGCTCTTTGCCGGGAGCTTTAGCAGCGAGGCCGCTGTGGCGGTCACGAAGCTCGGCGGCACCGGCGACGCAGCAGCGATCCGGCTGGTCGGTCGGTCACTCGAAGTCTTGGCTGACCACGCCCTACTCCAACGCGCGAGCCTCAACCGCTATCGGATCCACCCGCTAGTGCGTCAGTTCGCCGCCGAACACCACGCACTGCTGCCCGGTGCCGAGCAGGCGGCCAGCCGCGCCCGGCACCGGGCCTATTTCCTGGGCATGGTCGCGCAGCACGCCGACGCCATCATCGGCCCCGCCGGGCGCACAGCGGTTGATCTGCTGCGCACCAAGATCGACGACATCTACCAGGCCTGGCGCAGCGCGAGCGCGGCCGACGACCTTGATCTTATGGACAGCGCGATCAGCGGGCTGCTCGACCTGGTGCGGATCGGTGAGATTCAAGCGATGCGGGCGTTCAACTTCGGCGAGGCCATCGCCCGCCTGCGCGGCCAGGGCGCGGCTGACCCCGGCGGCGACCCGCGCGCAGGCCGGCTGCTGGCCCGGATGCTCGTCGCGCAGGCGGAGATCTGCTACACCTGGGGCGACTACGACTCCCTGATCGTCGCGGCGGCGGCGGCGGGCGACTGCTTCGGCGCGCTCGGCCAGCCCGACCTTGCAGCGGCGGCGCAGCTCGCCCTGGGCAAGGGGCGCTGGCGGCAGGGGAAGACGGCGGCCGCGCGCGGGCATCTGGGGCGGGCTTGCCGGCTGGCCCGGGCCTGCGGGGCCGGCGCAGACCAGCGTCGGCTGCGCAGCGAGATCCACTACTACCTGGGGCTGGCGGCCTGGAGCCGCGGGCGCTTCGGACGGGCGCGCGCGCACTATCGTGCGGCGCTGAGCATCGCCCGATCCATCGCCTACCGCTATGGCGAGGCGGACATCCACAATAACCTGGCCCTGGTGGCGATCACGCAGGGGGCCTACGGAAAGGGGATGGAGCACGCCGGGGCGGCCCTCGCCATCTACCGCGCGGGCGGCAACCGCGCCGGCGAGGGCCTCGGGCGGATTAGCCTCGGCATGGCTCATATGTACTGCGGCGAGGACGCGGCGGCGCAGGAGGCGTTCGCGGCCAGCGAGCGCACCCACCAGCTCACCGGCGACCAGCAGAATGAGAGCTTCGCCGCCCTGCTCAGCGGCATCCAGATGATGCGCGTCGGACTCTATGATCAGGCCCAGGCCGCGCTCGACCGCGGCATCGCGATCAGCCGGCGGATCGATCACAGCTGGGGCATCGGCGTCGGGCTGGCCTTCGCCGGGCTGCTCCAGCACCAGATGGGGGATCATGCCAACGCCCTGGGCTGCTGCCGCGAGTCGTTGGAGCACAGCGAGCGGGCGGGGGACATGATGATGGTTGCCTACACGCTCACCCATATGGGCCACGCGCTGGCCGCGCTGGGCCAGACCTGTGATGCGAGCGCCGCCTACGAGCGGGCGGTCATCATCCGGCGGGAGCTCGGCCAGGAGCACCTAGTCCCCGAGCCGCTCACCGGGCTGGCCCGCCTCGCCCTTGACTCAGACGACCTACCAACCGCCCTCGCGCACAGCACGGCCATCCTCCACACCTACGAGCTGACCGGCCTCGCCGGCGTAGAGGAGCCGGCGCGCATCATTCTGACCTGCTACCATAGCCTGGCCCTGGCAGGCGACTCGCGGGCCGACTTGCTGATCGACACGGCCGCACAGCAGCTTCGCACGCGGGCCGCACGCCTGACGAACCCATCGCAGCAGACGGCATTCTGCGAGGCGGTGGCGGCCAACCGCGAGCTGCTGGCCCTGGCTGATGCGGCTGCGGGAGGATGTGGCCGGCTGAGCTGTAGGCAGGGTCTTGGGCCATCGTAGCGCGGTCGTAGCTGCCCACTCGTGCCACTATAATGGCTCAAGGAAATCGGACACTCGGCCAGGCAACATGAAGGGAGCCTGACCCAATGAAAAAGACTTACACCTCCGCCTTCAAGGCCCAGGTCGCGCTGGAACTACTCAAGGAAGAGAAGACCCTGGCCCAGCTCAGTAGTGCGCATGGAGTAGGAACCACCGTGCTGTGCGAGTGGCGGGCCATCGCGCGCAAGGGTCTGGCCTCGCTCTACGAGCGGCGTGACAACCTCGCCGACCAGCAGGCTGCCCACGAGAAGCACCATTCTCATACGCATCCACAGCGCGCTGGTCACACGTGTGCAGCAGCGGCGGCTGCTCGCCGCTGCTGCACACGTTGACCAGCGCCAGCGGCCCGGCGCGTAGGCGCGGCTGCAGTGCAGCTCCACGGGAGCAGCCGCCGCAGGCAACCTCAAACAACGGCTACAGAAATAGCCCGTAGAGCCCAAGAGCTTTAGCCTTGGGCTCTACGGGCTTCATGCGCTTTAGCGGCTTTAGTCCTCTTCTACGGCTTCCTAATGCGGTAAACACCTCACAGTAGAACGGATAATCTGGTATAATACCGCCATGACGCGAACGATCCAGACAACCTACCGCTATCGCCTCAACCCCACGGTTGCACAAGAAACCTTGCTCAACCAGTTTGCTGGGGCGCGGCGGTTTGTCTGGAATTGGGGCTTGCACCGTGCGAAGTCGCACTATCAACAGACGGGCAAGACGTTGGGGTTTGCCGCGCTGTCTGAGGAACTGACGCGACTGAAACAGCAGCCGGAAACGTCCTGGCTGCGCGAGATGCTGGCTCAATCGTTGCAGCAGGCGCTTCGGGATCTCGATAGCGCGTACCAGCATTTCTTTCGCCGCGTGAAGCGGGGCGAGAAGCGAAAGGGCTTTCCGAAGTACCAGACGCGCAAGAAGGACACGCCCCGCTTTCGGATGCCCCAAGATGTTCGCCTGGTCGAAGATGCGGTATCGGTGCCGAAGATCGGCATGATCCGTGCGGTCGTGCATCGCCCGCTGGAGGGTGTCACGAAGGGCGCGACATTCAAGCGGGATGCGAGTGGGCATTGGTTCGTGAGCCTCGTCACCGAGCAACAGGTCGCGCCACGCACCGAGCGACCTGTACAGACTCACGTCGGCGTGGATGTCGGGTTGAAGTCGCTGGCGGTGTACTCGACCGGCGAGACAATCGCGAACCCGCGCTGGTATCGAACGCAGAGCCGCAAACTGCGGCGGGCGCAGCAGGCGCTCTCCCGCAAGGTGCGGGGCAGCCACAACCGGGGCAAGGCGCGAGTCGTCGCGGCCCGGTTGCACCAGAAGATCAAGAACCAGCGGGCAGACTTCCTGCACAAGCTGAGTACGGATCTGGTTCGTCACTTCGACCTCGTCTCGATTGAGGACTTGAATGTTCGCGGGCTGGCGAAAACCAAGCTGGCCCTGAGCGTTCTGGATGCGGGCTGGGGCATGTTTCGGGATATGCTGGAATACAAGGCCGACCGAAACGATAGCCATGTGGTGGCAATCGGGCGCTTCTTTGCCTCGTCGAAGACGTGTGGCGCGTGTGGCTGGATACACGAATTGAATCTCTCCATGCGCGAGTGGGATTGCCTCAATCCTGAGTGCGGCGTGCATCACGACCGTGATCTGAACGCCGCACGAAACATTGACCGTGAGGGCATGCGCCTGTTTGATGTGAGGGTCGCGGCAGGACATGCCGAGACACAAAACGCCTGTGGAGACTCGGTAAGCCCAATCGTCAGGATTGGCACGGGTCGATGAAGCAGGAAGCCCAAGAGCTTTAGCCTTGGGTATTTCACTGCCAGATCCGCCCCTCGCGCAGCCGGGTGAAGAGGACGGGCATCCACCAGTCCTGTCGGTCGCGCACGGCGGCGCGCGCCTCGGTGACGGCCCGGTCGATCCGACCGTCCACGCGCAGGGCAGCAAAGAGGGCCGGGGTGAAGGTCGCCGCCGTCGCCATTGAGATCTGCCCCTGCATGGCCAGCACCGCCGGCACGCCCGCCGCAACCAGGCGCGGCCCCAGGGCGGCGGCGACATCCTCGGCCCCGCGTCCGGCGCTCTGGCAGCTGACGAGCACCACCAGCAGCGGGCGCAGGGCCAGCTCGCCGATGCGCAACGCCAGATCCACGCCGTCGATCACGTCAGCCGTGCCGTCGTCGCGCTCCAGCCAGAGCTGCGGCACCCCATTGTTGAACGATAATTAGAATTGTCGCGGGGCCTCACGGGAGAATCTTACTTTGGGGGGGATCGCTGCCTCACGAAA
>JBAXES010000349.1:0-5128 GCA_037140315.1 Chloroflexales bacterium | reverse complement strand
GGCCGAGGCCGCCACATCACGCAGCCAGTCCGGCGTATCGGCGGCGGCGGGGCGGGGCGGGAGCGGCACATTGCGGAGCCAGGGCGGCAAATATTCCATGGTGTGGGGTACAGAGCCGGGCCGACGTGCGGCCCGCGTCAGCGATCGAGATACGGCAGATCGAAGCCTAGCAGGACACGCACGCTGGCAACCAGGGCGCCGATAGCGGCACCGATCAGGAGGCCGCGGGCACCGGCGAGGGCCACATAGTCATTCACCCACTGGACTGTCGCGCCGACGCCGGGCAGCGCCGAGATGGTTGGCAGCTGGGCGACCAGCACGACAGCGGCGACGATAATGATCAGCGTAGCGTCAGCGCTCCCACGGCCGAGGGCGCGCAAGGCGGCGCTGAGGCTAAAGAAGGCCAGCAGCGCCAGCAGGCTGCCGGACAGGGGCACATACACCGCGTTAAAGAGGGCGTGGATGGGCTGCTCGGCCAGGCTGCCTGGCAGGGCGACCCCCGCCGAGCCGGGCAGGGGGAAGAAGATCCCGAACACAATCACCAGGGCCATACCGGCCAGCAGCACCAGGCTATAGCCCCAGTCAGAGCGGCGGCGGCGGATGCGCTGTACGTGCGAGGCGGCGACGCTCATAATGCCGATCAGCAGGGCCACTGCGGTGATCAGGGCGGCCCAGCCGACCAGTGTCCGCGCGACGGTCGCCACCACCGCGCCGCCGCCGGCGAAGTCAAGCAGCACGATCAGGCCGGAGACCCCGGCGATCAGAATAGCAAGCGCACGTTTGAGATCGCGCAGGAAGGCCATCCACGCCCCTCACTCTATATGATCTGCGGCGGTGCGCCAGCGCATCTGAGGCCGCCGCCCAACAACGCGACGCACTAGAACCCAGCCAGCGGCGGGAGCCCAAGGGAAGGCTGGATCAGGCCGTAGACAAGGCCGCCGATCACCAGCGTAATTGCCGCGGTACGCAGCAGATCCTGAGTCATCAGCCGCGACTGAGCCACCGGATCGGCGGCGAGGTACGCCTCTGCGGCAAATAGCTCCTCGCCGATCAGCGTGGAGGGCGTGGTGAGCAGCATCAGCGGCAGGGCGGCGGTGTTCGTCGACCCGGCCACCTGAGGCAGGCCGCGCTGCGCGCCGTCCTCGCCGATCAGCAGAAACTCCTGGCCGAAGCTGCCGACCAGCGCGCTCGCCTCGATCTGATCGCGGCCATAGAGCGTCATCACACCCGAGGCATACGCGACCGCGTCCTGGTGGGCGAGCAGCTGCACCTTGGTGGCGTCGTAGTCTTGGGTCTGCCCGGCCTGCTGGTAGGCCTGGCGCACCGCCCCGCGCAGCGACAGGTGCGCGATCACATCGCCGGAGCTGACCAGGATGGGCGCGCCGTTGAGGGCGGCCTCCTCAGCGACCCGGCTGGCCATCATCAGCCCAGCAATCGTCTCGGCGGTAGTCCCGCGCGTGCCGCTGCCCGCCCCGATCATGCCGGAGCCGGGCGAGACATGCAGCGACCGGCCCGTCTCCGCGCCGCGCCCGAGGGCACCGCGCAGTGCGTCGAGGGCCGGCAGCGGGCGACGTGAGGGCAGCCGCCCGGCGAGCGCCCGCGCGTGATGCAGCCATGTCATGCTGACAACCACAAGCGTGACCAGCAGGATTATCAGCATCTGGGGCGCGAGAACCATGGGCAAGCTCCCCGGCGATGAGACAAGCGTGACAATTCTTTACAACGTCGCTGGCTTTACTCTGTCGAGTGTATCGCAAAGGATCGGCTTTGTCAACACTATTGACGGGAAAGCAGCCTGCGCAGCTCTTGCCAGCTCGCGGCGTCGGTCAGCAGGTTCGCGTAAGGATAAAGGCCGGTGCCGCGCACGAGGGGGCGGACAAACAGCGCCAGCTGGCAGCTGATCACATCCAGCGGGCCGAGCACATCGAGCAAGATCGCGACGGGCGCGCGCAGGCCGGCCCGCTCGATCCGCTGCGCCACATGCCCCAGGGCCACCCCGTGATCGTCCAAATCACCCCCCCGTCTCAAAGGTCTGATATCAGCCGTCGTGGGCAGATCGCCACTGCGCCCAGCGCCGGTGCAGCTGGTCGGCGCGCCACCGGGCGGGCAGGAAGGCCCCCCCAGACGTCACCACCACCGCCTGCACGCCACGCGGCACGCTGCCGAACGCCAGGGCGATACGCGCATCGAGGGCGGGCTGATAGCGCAGCACCGCGACCATATCGTGGAAGGGCAGATCGAGGCCGTCATAGCCAAGCCAAAGCGTGTCCATAGGGAAGGGGGCGTTCAGGCGAAAGACTCCTCCGGCTCGTTCGTGTGCATAGCGGGGAGGTTTGGAGGGGCTGCGCCCCTCCGAGAAAACCCGCTCCGCCCACGCTCAAACAAGGCCGGATATCATACGGGCTCGTCGCCGAAGGCGATGCCCAGGGCGCGGGCGCAGAGCACCAGGTCGCTGTGAGGACGCACCGTCTTCAGGTGGCCGCAAGCCTCGGCGAGCGGCACCGTGACAATCTCCTCCGCCCGTAGGGCCACCATCTCGCCGAAGATGCCCCGAGACAGCGCGCTCACCGCCGCAGCGCCGTAGCGCGTGGAGAGGAGTCGGTCGTAGGGCGAGGGCGAGCCGCCGCGCTGCAGGTGGCCCAGCACGACCACCCGGGTGTCCTTCTCAGTCAGCCGCTGGATGTGCTCGCCAACCCAATGGCCGATCCCGCCGAGGCGGCCATCGGCGATATACATCTCTGTGCCGCCCACTGGGCGGGCGCCCTCGGCGACAACGATAATGCTGAAGGTGCTGCCGTTCTGCTCGCGCTGGCGGATCTTGTTGGCCACAGTCTCAATATTAAAGGGGATCTCGGGGATGAGGATGGCGTCGGTGCCGCCGGCCAGCCCGGCGTGCAGCGCGATCCAGCCGGTGTGGCGGCCCATCACCTCAAGCACCATCACGCGGTTGTGGCTGGCCGCCGTGGTGTGCAGCCGGTCGATCGCATCGGTGGCCACCTGCAGCGCCGTGTCGAAGCCGAAGGTGCGGTCGGTGCCGGCCAGGTCGTTGTCGATCGTCTTCGGCACACCGATGATCGGTGCCCCCAGCTTATAGAGCTCAAGCGAGATGCGCTGCGTGCCCTCGCCGCCGATCGTGATCAGGCCGTTCAGCCCGAGATCGCGGATCGCCTTCACGCCCAGGTAGTAGGGGTCCTCGTCGGAGGAGAGGGCCGTGTTGCGCGGCCCGAAGTGGCCCTTATTCGTCGTGCGCAGGATGGTGCCGCCACGGGGCAGCAGCCCCTGGACATCAGCGTTCGTGAGCACCCGATAAGACCGATCGCCGAGCAGGCCCTCAAAGCCATACTCGATCCCAAATACCTCCCAGTCCAGCCCCGATGCAGCCTTAACCACTGCACGAATCACCGCATTCAGGCCAGGCGCGTCGCCGCCGCTGGTCAGGACGCCGACCCGCTGCCGTTTCGCTGTTGTCATGCACACTCCTTAATAGCACGGAGGTGGTACGCACCTCTCTCCAGCGAATGTTCGCCGTGTATCCTCCGCTCCCGCAATTATACACCCGGCGGCGGGATTGGGCGGGCGACGGCGCGCTACAGCCGCACAAGGGCCGCCCGCAGGTCGCACAGGAAGGCGCCGGCCTGAGCGTGGTCGAGGGCGCGGGCGCAGCGCCAGGTCGCCCGCGTCACGCACGAGCGCCCAGCTCAGGCCGGAGGCACATGGGGACCCCGAGCGCAGAGCGTCACCCGAAGCAGCCAGCCAGCGCAGCACCACGGCCGCGCCGCCGGGCAGCTGCGGGATCGTTATGTCAAGCGTCATCACCCCTCATACGTAATGACGCTCATCATTCATCATTCATCATTAATTCCTCACCCCGCCTTGCGCGCCTCGACCCAGAAGGCGTCCACCTTCTGCTTGAGCAGGGCGTGCTCGGAGCGGGCGAGCTGCGGGTCGTCAGCGAGGATGGCCTCGGCGGCCGTGCGCGCGGCGACGAGCAGGCGCGTGTCGGCCAGCTGGGCCACCTTCAGGTCGGGCGTGCCGCTCTGGCGGGTGCCGAAGAACTCGCCGGGGCCGCGCAGCTGCAGGTCGATCTCGGCCAGCTTGAAGCCATCGCTGGTCTGCGCCAGGGCCTCAAGGCGCTCTACGCTCGACTCGTTCGCTTTATGCGGGATCAGGATGCAGAAGCTCTGGTGCTGGCCGCGGCCCACCCGCCCGCGGAACTGGTGCAGCTGCGAGAGGCCGAAGCGCTCGGCGCCCTCGATCAGGATGGTGGAGGCGTTGGGGATATCGATGCCCACCTCGATCACCGCCGTAGCCACCAGGATGTCGTAGGCGTGGTCGCGAAAGGCAACCATAACCTGGTCCTTCTCACGGGGCAGCATCTTGCCATGCAGCAGGGCCACGCGCAGGTCGGGGAAGACCTCGCTCTGGAGCCGCTCGTACATCTCCTCGACCGAGGGCAGATCGATCTTCTCGCTCTCCTCCACCAGCGGGCAGATCACAAAGGCCTGGCGGCCCTTCTCGATCTCCTTGCGCATATGGCGGTAGGCCTTGTCGCGATCGCCCCGCTCGATCCAGCGCGTGCGGATCACCTGCCGGCCGGGCGGCAGCTCGTCGAGCACCGAGGTGTCCAGGTCGCCGTAGATCGTCATGGTCAGGGTGCGCGGGATGGGCGTGGCCGTCATCACCAGCAGGTGCGGGTTAAAGCCCTTGTCGCGCAGGCTCTGGCGCTGCTCGACGCCGAAGCGGTGCTGCTCATCGACCACGGCCAGGCCGAGGCTGTGGTACTGCACACTCTCGGTGATCAGAGCGTGGGTGCCCACCACCAGGTCAACCTCGCCCTTAGCGATGCCCTCCAGCACGCGGCGGCGCTCCTTGGCCCCGAGGCTGCCGGTGAGCAGGGCCACGCGCACGCCCTGGCCGTCCATATCGTCCTCGGCGGTCATGCCGAGCAGGGCCTTGATCTCGGCGAGCTGGGCGGCCTCCTCGGGGCTCATGCGCTCGCGCCAGCCCCCGCCCTCGGCCTCCTGCCTGGCCTGGCGGGGCACGCGCACCCGGCCGAGCAGCTTCTTCAGGCCCTTGTAGTGCTGCTCGGCCAGGATCTCGGTGGGGGCCATCAGGGCACCCTGGAATC
>JBAXES010000348.1:0-5129 GCA_037140315.1 Chloroflexales bacterium | reverse complement strand
CTTCCGGCGGGCCGTCGTCTCGCATCCAGCGGGCGTCATCCGGCCAATCGTGTCCATTCCGTCGCCTCGGCGTCGGAAGTGAGGCACAAGCTGTCGCGTTTACGCGGCAGTAGATGACTGCTATCTCCTCTTGGTATCACAGGTTAGGTGTCGGGGGCGGGGCCGCGCCCCGCCTACACCCCCACAGCATACCGAAGTACTGTGAAGAGATAATGAAGAGTCTGGGGAGATTTATCTAATGTTGAATGTTGAATGCTGAATGCTGAATGCCAGACATTCAGCATTCAGCATTCAGCATTCAACATTCAGCATTCAATATTACTCACACCGGCGGCCAGGGGACATTCGGGCCGGGGCCGGGGGCGGGGAAGCAGCCGCTGTCGAGCAGGCTGCCCAGGCGGCGGCGCAGGGCGCGCAGCTCGGCCTTCTCTAGCAGCTCGGCGAGCGTCTGGGCCAGCGAGTCGTTGGCGTCGAGGCGGTCGCGCAGCCCGCGCAGGGCGGACAGCACATCGGCGGGCAGCAGCTCGCCCACAAAGTCCCAGAGCACCGTGCGCAGCTTGGGCTCGTAGTGGAAGCAGATCCCGTGGTCGATCGCCCAGAGCCGCCCGTCGAGGGCCCTGAGGGCGTGGCCGCCCTTGCGGTCGGCGTTGTTCACCAGCACATCGAAGGCGCAGAGCCGGCGGATCACGCCCTCGTAGCCGCCCGCCTTGAGCATGGTGAACAGGTGCGACTCCTCATCGTTCTCGATGAAGAGCTGGAGCATGCCCACGCCGTAGGGGCCATCGCGCAGCACCGTGGGCGGCACCAGGCCGAACCCGAGGGCCTCGCTGACCAGGTAGGCCGCCACCTCGCGCCGGTAGAGCGTGCCGTGCGGGAAGTCCCACAGGGGCCGCTCGCCGCGCTTCGGCTTGTAGATGCCGAGCAGGCGCACGTCCTGATAGCCCACCGTCGTGAGCAGGGTGTAGTTGCTGCTATAGGGCATCGAGGCCTCGACCGACAGCTCGCCGCGGGCGAGGACCTCGAGGACGCGGGAGGCTTCCATCTGGCGGGGCTGCTGCTCGTCCATGGATATGCCTACTAGTAGGTAGGGGCGCACCGCGATGCGCCCCTACGGCCTCAGCCTACGCGCTAAAGCTCGGCCCGTGGCCGTTGCGCTGGGGGCAGAAGTGGCCGCTGGGGTCGATCGGGCGGCCGCAGTTGCCGCAGATCGGGCGACCGGCGGCCACCACCTGAGCGGCGTGGCTGCTCAGGGCGCGCATCTGCGGTCGCGAGGCCGAGAAGCGCGCCCGCAGGGGCGCGCTGTCGTCATCGACGGCGCTCTGCACCAGCAGGATGACCATATCGCGCTCGGCGTCGTAGCCGAGGCCCATCTGGCCGATGCGGAACTCCGGCTCGATCGGCTCCTCCAGGCTCATATCGGTGATGAGCATATCGTCCGAGGTGATCAGACGCGGGTTCTTCTCGGCCAGATTGTCGAGCAGGCGGCCGACGGCGTCGGCGAGGGCGCGCACCTGCTCCTTCTCGGCGGTCAGCGAGATCAGGCGGTTGCCTCTGCGCACCTGCACATAGAAGACGCGCTGGCCGCGCGGGCCGACGGCCCCGGTGGTGAGCCGCTGGACGGAGTCCAGATCGATGTTGAAGTCCGACATGGGCTACTCTGGTTTCTCTGTGGCGGGCAGGATCGCCACCGCTTTCTCGGTGGGCGGCGCGCCCTCGGCGTCGGGGGTGTCGAGGGCCTCCGGCGCGTCGGCGGGCTGTGGCTCGGGGCGCGGGCGCAGGTGCTCCAGCGACCCGGTGTCGTTAAAGGCCATCAGGCGCGGCCCCATGCGCTCGAAGGACAGGGCGGTGAGCGAGCACGGGTTGATCGTCAGCCGCTGGAACAGGTCGATGTGCATGCCGATATAGTAGGCGATGGCCAGCTTGATCAGGTCGGCGTGTGAGAACACGGCGACGATCTGCTTCGGGTGCTGGGCGCGCAGGCCGTCGATGGCCTGGACGACCCGCATCTGGGCCTCGCCGAGGCTCTCGCCGTTGGGGAAGCGGGTGCCGCTGGGGTAGTACTGCACGCCGGGCCACAGCTCGTGCTTGTACAGCTCCTTCAGCTCGGCGCCCTGCCACTCGCCGTAGCGCACCTCGCCCACCTGCTCGACCAGGCGCAGCGCCATGCCGCGCGGCTGGGCCACGGCGGTGGCCGTCTCGACGCAGCGCTCCAGCGGGCTGCTGTAGATCGCGGCGATCGGCAGGTCTCCGATGCGCTCGCTCAGCCCCGCCGCCTGGCGCCGGCCCTCCTCGTTCAGGTGGACGCCGGGAGTCCAGCCAGCCAGCCGCCCGTGCACCCAGTCGTTCGTGCCGTGGCGGATCAGCAGCAAGAGCGTCACGCGCTTCTCCTTAATGCGAATATCTTTGCCTGCATGATACCACAAATCGGGCGATTCTGAGGGTGTGGGGCAACAGGATGCGCTATACTCTGGGGGGCAAACATGGTTGAGCGAGGATTGAAGATCAAGACAGAGAGGAGCGCACCAATGGCCGTCACCCCCGAGGTCGTCGCCGCCATCGCCGAGCTGTACCTGGAGGCCGAGCGCCGGGCGATGCCGGCGGAGCCGATCCGCGAGCGCCACCCGGAGATCAACGAGGAGGACGCCTACGCCATTCAGGCCGAGCTGCTGCGGCGCAAGCAGTCCGACGGTGCCATGGTGGCGGGCTATAAGGCCGGGGCCACCAACGCCGCCGCCCAGGCCAACTTCGGCCTAAGCCAGGCGGTGTACGGCACCCTGCTGCGCCACGGCCAGGTGCTCGACGGCGGGTCGATCGAGCGCCGGGATCTGATCCACCCGCGCGTGGAGTGCGAGGTGGCCTTCCGCATGGCCGCCGACCTGGCCGGCCCCGGGGTGACGCCCGAGGCGGCTATGGCGGCCGTCGCCGGGGCGCTGGCCGCCTTCGAGATCGTCGACTCGCGCACGGTGGGCTGGGGCGTGAAGATGCCCGAGATGATCGCCGACAGTGTCTTCGCCGCGCGCTATGTGGTGAGCGAGCAGCTTGTGCCGGTGGCCGGGCTGGATCTGGCCGGGCTGGGGGTGACGCTGCTGAAGAACGGCGAGCAGGTGGCCCATGCCACGGGCGCGAATGTGCTCGGCAGCCCAGCGAACGCGCTGGCCTGGCTGGTCAACCGGATGGCCGCCCACGGCCGCGCCCTGCGCGCCGGCGATATTGTGCTGGCCGGCTCCCTCACGCCCCTGGTGGCCGCCGCCGCCGGCGACAGCTTCGAGGCCAGGTTCGACGCGCTGGGGGCTGTGCGTGTGCGCTTCGTGTAGCAAAAAAAGAGGCGGCGAGGGTATCCCCCTCGCCACCCCAGTGTCTCAGTGCCTCAGCGATCTACTTCTTGCCGGCGCTGTTGGTGGCGCTCACCACTAGGCGGCCGAGCTCGTTCTGGGCCTCGATGGCCTTCTGGGCGGCATCCTGCCAGCTGGAGATGATCTTCTGGGCCTGCGTCGGGTCCCAGCTCTGGCTGAGCGCCGACGGGTCGACCTTCTTCAGCACGTCGAACCAGTTCTCAGAGAAGCGCACCTGCGTGTCCGTCCACGAGCGGGTCATCTCAAGGATCTGGCGGGTCACCTCGACCGGGGTCGTGGGGACGCCGGGCAGGCTGGGCAGGCTGGGCAGGCGGGGCAGGCCCGGCACTGAGGGCAGGCTCACCGACGCTGCGGCCACGCCCTCGGCCCAGAGCTGGGTGAGCTGAAGCTGCGACTCAAGGGCCTGCTTGACTGTGCCGCGCCAGGTCTCAACGATCTTCTGCCAGCTCTCGGCGCTTTGCGGGGCGGCGGCGAGCTGGGCCGAGTTGAGCCATGCGTCCCATACCTTCTGCTGCGTGCCGGTCCAGGTCTTGATCATATCGTTCGCCTGCTTGGTCCAGTCCATGGGGGCCTCCTCAGTACATATGTGTCATAAGAATATCGCTACCTGATGTGTCGCGCTCACGGTGTCTGATCTGAGCCTACCAGCACAGGTTACAGCGGAGTTACGTTTTGTGGGATGCGATGATGCTACAATGGCTCCAGGAGGAAGTCGATGACGATGATCGCCCCCGGCCTGCCCGCCCTGCCCCGCAGCGTCCATATCCGCGAGGTCGGCCCGCGCGACGGGCTGCAGAACGAGGATATCATCCTCACGACGGCGCAGAAGCTCGATCTGATCGATGCGCTGTGCGCCACCGGGCTCGATCAGATCGAGACCGGGGCCTTTGTGCGCCCGCAGAACGTGCCGCAGATGGCCGACACCGCCGCCGTATTCGCCAGGGTGAGCCGCCGGCCGGGGGTGATCTACAGCGCCATCGCGCCAAACGAGGTGGGCGCGCGCCGCGCGGTGGCCGCAAACGTGGACGCGGTGCAGGTCTTCCTCAGCGCATCGGAGAGTCATAACCGGAGCAATGTGAACATGAGCGTGGCGCACTCGCTGGGCCATGTCGCCAACATGGCCAAGATCGTGCGCGGCGCCGGGAAGCCCTTCGACGCGGTGCTCTCGGTGGCCTTCGGCTGCCCCTTCGAGGGCGACGTGCCGATCACACGGGTGCTCGAGCTGTGCGGGCACCTGCTCGACCTGGGGGCCGAGGAGCTCACGCTGGGCGACACCACCGGCATGGCCCACCCGTTGCTCGTGCAGCGGGTGGTGCTGGCCTTCCGCGAGCGGTTCCCGCGCCACCCGCTGCGCCTGCACCTGCACAGCGCCCGCGGTGCCGGCCTGGCCAATATCCTGGCCGCCATGCAGGTCGGCGTCAGCCGCTTCGACAGCAGCGTCGGCGGGATCGGCGGCTGCCCCTTCGCGCCCGGCGCCCCCGGTAACCTCTGCACCGAGGATCTCGTCCATATGCTGCACGAGATGGGCGTGGAGACCGGGCTGGATCTGCCCGGCCTCATGGGCGTCGCCCGCAACCTTGAGGCCCTGCTCGGCCACGAGGTGCCCTCCCAAACGATCAAGGCCGGGATCTGCAAGCACCTCACCTTGTGAATGGTGAATGGTGAATGGTGAATGGGAGCAGGCCATTCACCATTCACCATTCACCATTCATACTTTATTATGGACCCACGTGACCGCGTTGTGATCATCACCGGGGCCTCGGCGGGGATCGGGGC
>JBAXES010000347.1:0-5153 GCA_037140315.1 Chloroflexales bacterium | reverse complement strand
TGGCCCCCGCCATCATCCCGCCGACCGAGCCGTCGCTCTACGCCTTCTCCTACAAGCTGCCCAGCGCCGCCGGGGCCAGCTTCGTGTCCGCCGGGGCCGGCGAGCTGGTCGGCGGCACGATCATCCGCGAGGGCGACACCACCCCCGACGGGATGCGCGAGAAGGCCCACGTGGTGATGGGCATGATCACCAAGCGTATGACCGACCTCGGCGGCACCCTCGCCGACGTGACCGCCGTGAGCGTCTACAGCGTTATCTCGCCCCTCGACTTCCTCGTCGACACGCTGCTGTCGCCGCTCGGCCCGGCGGCGGCCCACGCCTTCCAGTGGTGCTACAGCCGCCCGCCCGTGATCGGCCTGGAGTTCGAGATGGACCTGCGCGCGGTGCGCGACGAGATCCGGCTGTTCTAGGAGGGGGCACGCAGACAATGAGCGAGCCGCATACGTCCCATCCAGTCCTGATCGAGGTTTGTATCGACTCGGTCGAGTCGGCGATCGCATCCGAGCAGGGCGGCGCCGCCCGGGTCGAGCTGTGCGACAACCTGATGGAGGGCGGCACGACGCCGAGCGCCGGGGCGATCGCCGTCGCCCGCGAGCGCATCAGCATCGCCCTGAACGTGATCATCCGCCCGCGCGGCGGCGACTTCTGCTACACCCAGGTCGAGCTGGAGATCATGCGCCGCGATATCGCCATGGCCAAGCAGCTCGGCACCGACGGCGTGGTGTTCGGCATGCTCACCCCGGACGGCGATGTCGATGTGCCGCTGACCCGCGAGCTGATCGCCCTGGCCCGCCCCATGAGCGTGACCTTCCATCGCGCCTTCGACGTGGCCCGCGACCCCTACGCGGCCCTGGACGAGCTGATCGCCGCCGGTGCGGACCGGGTGCTGACGACCGGGCAGGAGGGCACGCTGATCGAGGGGCTGGATCTGGTGGCCGATCTGGTGCGCCGGGCTGCCGGGCGGATCATCGTGATGCCGGGCGGCGCGAGCGAGCGCCAGATCGCGACGGTGCGGGCGGCCACCGGCGCCACCGAGTTCCACGTGCTGGCCACGCGCACCGTCGAAAGCGACATGCGCTTCCGCAACGAGCGCGTCTTTATGGGCGGCACGCTGCGCCCGCCGGAGTACAGCCGCCAGGTGATCGACCCGGCCGCCATTCGGCGCATCCGCGCCAGGGCGGGTGGGGGGTGACCGCTGAACATGGAGGCACGATGAACCCTGTACGCATCGGGGTGGTCGGCGTGGGGCGCTTCGGCCGCCTGCACGCCCGCACGCTCTACGGGCTGGCCGAGGCCGATCTGGTGGCCCTGGTGATCCGCAACCCGGCGACGCAGGCGGCGATCCGCGCCGAGCTGCCGGGCGTGCTGATCTGGCCAAGCCTCGACGCGGCCCTGGCCGAGGCCGGCGCCGAGGCCTGGGTGATCGCCACCCAGACCGACAGCCACATCGGCATGGCCGAGCAGGTGCTCAGGGCCGGGGCGGCCGCCCTGGTCGAGAAGCCGCTGGGCGCCAGCCTGGCCGAGGCCGAGCGGCTGGCCCCGCTGATCGCGCCCGGATCGCAGAATGTTATGCTTGGCCACATCCTGCTCTTCGCCCCCGAGTTCCGCCGCCTGCTGCGCGAGTCCGCCGCGCGCGGTGGGCTGGCCTATGTGTCCGCCGAGCGCCACCGGCCCACCTGGGTCTACGAGCTGTTCAACGGCCAGTCGCCCATGCGCGAGGTGATGGTCCACGACCTCTACATGGCCCTGGCCCTGGCCGGCGGCGCCGACCCCAAGCGGGCGCACGCCTACCTCCACCCGCGCCCCGGCGGCGGCCACGATATGGCCATCGCCCGGCTGGAGTGGCCCGGCGGGCTGTGGGCCTCGCTCACCGCATCGTACCTGACGCCGCCGGGCATGGGCGGCGAGGGCTTCGACCGGCTGGAGGCCTACGGCGCGGGCTGGATGGCGCGCATGGAGATCAACCCCCAGCCGCTGACGATCTGGGCCGAGCGCACCGAGTGGCCCCTGGCCCTCGCCATCGACGACGACCCGGCCGCGCCGAGCGGATGGATGGCCGAGGAGCTGCGCTGCTTCTGCCGGGCGGTGCGCGGTGGCCCGGTGCCGGTGGGCGCGCGCTACCAGGACGGCATCCAGCTGATGGCCCTGCTCGACCGGCTTGAGCGCTCGGCCGTGGCCTCTGAGAAGTAGCAAGGAGCGCATATGCGTCGTCTCGAAGACAAAGTCGCCCTCGTCACCGGCGCGGCGCGCGGGATCGGCCGCGGCATCGCCCTCTGCCTGGCCGAGGAGGGCGCGCACGTGGCCGTCAACGACCTGCCGCCGGGGGACAGGCCGGGGGCGGCGGACGCGGCGGGCACCGCCGCCGAGATCGCGGCCATGGGGCGGCGCTCCCTGGCGCACTACGCCGACGTGTCCGACCGCATGGCCGTGGCCGACCTCTTCGCGCAGGCCGCCGCGCGGCTCGGCCCGATCGACATCGTCGTGGCCAACGCCGCGCTCTCCATCCGCCAGCCGGTGGTCGAGGCGAGCTGGGAGGGCGTGCTGCGCACGATCGAGGTGACCCAGTTCGGGGTCTACCACACCTGCCAGGCGGCGGCGCAGCAGATGGCCGCGCGGGGCGGGCCGGGCAAGATCATCATCATCGGCTCGATCCTGGCCGACATCCCCCTGCCGACCAGCGCGGCCTACAATATGGCCAAGGCGGCGGTGAACCACCTGGGCCGCACCCTGGCGGCCGAGCTGACCAGCCTGCGCATCAATGTGAACGTGATCAACCCCGGCTACATCGACACCCCCGGCGAGCGCACCTTCGCCAGCGAGGAGCAGATCCGCCAGGCCGCCGCCCAGCTGCCCTGGGGCCGCATGGGCACCCCCCGCGACATCGGGCGGGCGGCGGCCTTCCTGGCCAGCGACGACGCCGACTATATCACCGGGACGACCCTCCAGGTGGAGGGGGGCTACAAGCTCGCGATGAAGATCGGCGACTGATGGGGAAAGCTGAGAGCTGAAATATGAAAGCTGAAATCAGAATGATGCGCGAAGACGAACTTGTAGGCAGCCGTATTGTCGGGCGTGCCGTCGAGGTTGACCAGGGCGGCCTGCTCGTGGTTGCCGTTCACCAGAAACAGCGGCGCGGAGGCGCCGACCAGCCCCAGCCACTGCCGCTGGGCGCGGTAGCGCTCCGCCACCGTCGCGGCCGTGATACTGCTCAGGGTGTCGACGCTGAAGTCATCGCCGATGGCCAGGTAGAAGTCAGGCTGGTCGGCCGCGACATTCCCCAGGGTGCGCGCGTAGAGGTCGGGGTCGAATCGATCGGCACGCCGGTGGCGGCGGCCTGTGTGGCCGTGCGCGCCGTGTAGACGCCCGATGCGGTGCCATACTCGTAGAAAACGGAGAGCGCCGCGGTCGGAACCACATTGACCGTCACGGATGTCGCGGTAGGGCGTCCAAGCATGGCGGTGGCGCTGAAGGTGGGGTCGGTGGCTGCCAGGGCCACGGCCTGTGCCCCGGCCCTGGGCATAGGCCGTGGCCCTGGGGTCTGCGCCGTCGCCGGGGCACAGGCCGTAAGCGTGAGGACGAGCGGGGTGAAGGCAGTGAGGAGCTGTTTCATAGGCCTCAACGTACGATCAGCGGGATAAAGGTCTGGTGCTGCGCGTTCTGGAAGCCGATCACAAAGGGTGAGAAGCTCCTCGTCACGCCAGTGATGATGTTCGCGGCGGTGTCCAGGCTCGTCGTAATGTCCTTCCACTGGCCATTCTCGAAGTGGAGCAGGCGCAGTGAATCTTCCGGCACCCCTGCGGCGGCGACGTCCGAGTCGCGATAGGGAAACTGGAGCGTCGCCTGACCAAAGACGATCCCAGAGGCGATGATCTCATAATTGACCCCGAGGAGTGTGAAGGTGCCTGGCGCTTGACTCGGTGCGGTGAGCGAGACGCGGGTCGTGATGGTACCACTTGAGCGCAAGTCGTTCAAGGCGATCTGGACTGTGCCGGCCGAGGTGGTCATCGGAACCACCACCACCTGTGATGGGTCTGCTGGCGTACTGATTCTAACCGACACCGTCGCGGTCGGCGTCGCGGTCGGCGTCGCGGTCGGCGTCGCGGTCGCGGTCGCGGTCGGCGCCACGGTCGCGCTGAAGAGGAAGTCGGTGTTGATCACACTCGGCACGGCGATCTCCTTCGCGAAGAGGTACGCCCCACTGGGATAGGCCAGCGTACTCAGCAAATCGGTGCGCAGCTGCACCAGCTGCGTCTGCTGGTCGGCGCTCAGGCTCTGGCCAACCTGGGCAAACGCCATGGCGTAGCGGGCGATGATGTCGCCATCCAGCGCGCCGTAGCGGTCCATCAGGCTCAGCACCGTGGCGCGGTCCGGGGTCTGGCCGGCGATGAATTGCCGCAGCAGCGTCGAGACATCGTTCCGCCGGTCGACGATCTCGTAGAGCGCCGGCTTCTGGCTTGTCACCAGATCCGTGACCAGCGCCGCCTGGGCCGGGGTCAGCGCGGAGAGGAAGGCCTTGCCCAGGTCGGCGGTGATGTTCGTGCCGATGCTGTAGCCGGGGTTGCCCACGGCGGGCGCATCCTTCATGTAGAAGGAGCCGAAGTAGGTGCCCTGGCGCTCCGGGCAGAAGTAGACATCGGCGTCAACCGAGCCCGCGTACCAGCTGAACAGGTCGCCCGCGTAGGTCATCACCGCGACCTTCTCGTCCTGCGTCAGCGGGCGCAGTTCCACCGGCTCCGTGACCGTCGGCCAGGAGGTCATGCCTTTGCCGACCATCGCGTCGAGGTAGGCGCGCTGCGTGGCGTCGAGGTTCGCCAGGATGTTGCCCATCACCTGCGCCCGCGCGTAGCTGATCTCGCCGTCGAGGTGGTACAGCTCGGTCGAGAAGGCCTTCACCGCTTCGACATCGAGCCCGGTGGTGCCGGTGGGTATGTCGCCGGTGAGCAGGCGCCGGAAGGCGGTCATCAGCACGAAGCGCTTGGATCCGTACTGGTTGATCGAGTCGACCTGGGCCTTGGCCAGCGTGATCAGCTGCGTCTTCTGGGCGGCGCTCAGGACGGTGAGCATGTTCAGCGAGGCGTTGGTCAGGAAATCGGTGTTGTGGCCCATCGCGCTGGGGTCGTTGTCGCGCAGGTACTGGAAGCCCCAGAAGTCGG
>JBAXES010000346.1:0-5156 GCA_037140315.1 Chloroflexales bacterium | reverse complement strand
CCAGCTCACCCTTGGGCGACTCGACACGGGCATAGACATCGCCCGCCGGCGGGCGCACGTTCTGGCGGGCCTTGGGGTTGATGTGGCCGCCCTGCGCGTCGGGCAGCTGCTCGATGACCTGCTCGATGATCCGTTTGCTCTGGCGCATCTCCTCGACGCGCACCAGAAAGCGGTCGTAGACATCGCCCACCGAGCCGACCGGCACATCGAAGTCGAAGCGGTCGTAGACGCTGTACGGCTCGGCCTTGCGGATATCGTAGGCCACGCCCGAGCCGCGGAGCACCGGCCCGGTGACGCTGTAGGATATCGCCAGCTCGGGCGGCAGAATGCCGATGCCCTCGGAGCGCTGGAGCAAGATCTCATTCTCGCGCAGCAAGCGCTCCAGCTCGTCGATAAAGGCCGGCATGGCCACCAGCACCTCCTTGAGGCGCGGCATAAAGTTGGGCGGCAGGTCGCGCACCACCCCGCCGAAGCGCAGGTAGTTGCACATCAGGCGGGCGCCGGAGGCCATCTCGAACAGATCGAGGATCTTCTCGCGCTCGCGCATGCTGAAGGCGAGCTGGGTCTGCCATGCGCCCATATCGTTGAGCACAAAGCCGAGGGCTCCGGCGTGGTTCTGGATGCGGGTCAGCTCTGCCATCAGCACGCGGATATACTCGGCGCGCTCGGGCACCTCGATCCCGACCAGCTTCTCCACCGCCATAGCGTAGGCCTGGTTGTTGGCCATGGAGCTGAAGTAGTCGAGCCGGTCGGTGTAGGGCATGTTCTGCAGGTAGGTGTTCACCTCTGCGATCTGCTCGTGGTTCCGGTGCAGATAGCCGAAGACCGGCTTGAGATCGGTGATCGTCTCACCGTCCACCGTCACCAGCATGCGGAACACGCCGTGGGTCGAGGGGTGCTGCGGCCCGATATTGATCTGGAGCTCTTCCGTTTTCAACATATCCTGAGTAATCCATCGGGGAGGGTTCTCAAGGGAGGGCTTAGCCCTCCCTTGAACCCTCCCGCTTACTCCTCTTCGCCAATATATTTATCGCCCTGCTTGGGGAAATCCTTACGCATCGGGAAGCCCTCGAACTCGTCCCACATATAGATGCGGCGGAGGAAGGGGTGGCCGATGAACATAATCCCGTAGAGGTCGAACGCCTCGCGCTCGTGAAAGTTCGCGCCCGGCCAGTGGGGGGTAAGCGCGGGCACCTCGGGGAACTCGCGCCGCACGCGGGCCTTGAGCGCCAGCGAGGGGCCGCCCTCGACATGGAAGAAGCGGTAGACCAGCTCGAAGATTCCGTCGGAGAGATAGTCCACGACGCAGATATCGGAGAGGTAGGTGTAGCCCAGGGTATCGCGCAGGTACAGCGCAGCCTCGACAATCCGGTTCGCATCCACCAGCGTGTCGTCAGTGGTGAAGGTGCCTAGGGCGGGGCCGTGAGCGGGCGGCGGGGCAAGGTGCAGCGGGGAGACATCCTGCACCGCGCCGGGGAGATCGCGGCTCAGAAGCGCGCGTAGGTCTTCAGCCCTCAGGTTAGGCATCGGACACCTCACTGCGCTTGAGATCATCAGCGGCGATCTCGGGGGACACCCCGCGGGCCTTGAGCGCGTGCTCAAGCTCGATGGTGGGGTCCATAATCGGGAACTGGCGAGTGATCTGCGGGTGCTCAAGCTGGCCGCTCTTGTGCTCGCCGTTCTCGGGCGATGTGTAGGGGCTCATCAGCGGCAGGCCGCCCACCGGGTCGACGAGCTTGCCATCGACCTCAAGGCCCTGGGCTCCGAATGTTGGCACCGGGAAGTCCTGCATCTGCGGCTTCTCGCCCTTGCCATACCAGCGCAGCCGCCCGAGCTTCTGGTCGTCGATCTGCTCTTGGAGGGCGATTAGCGCATGCAGCAGGGCCTCGGGGCGTGGCGGGCAGCCGGGGATGTAGACATCCACGGGCAGGAACAGGTCCACCCCGCGCACCACATTGTAGCCGTCGCGGAAGGGGCCGCCGGAGGTGGCGCAGGCCCCCATCGAGATCACATAGCGCGGCTCGGCCATCTGGTTGTAGAGCCGCACCACCTGGGGCAGCATCTTCTTCGTGACGGTCCCGGCGACGATCATCAGGTCGGACTGGCGCGGCGAGGCGCGGAACAGTTCGGCCCCGAAGCGTGAGACATCGTAGCGGCTCAGTCCGAAGGCCATCATCTCGATGGCGCAGCAGGCCAGGCCGAATGACATCGGCCAGATCGATGAGCGCCGCCCCCAGTTGTAGAAGCGGTTGACCGTCGAGAGGAAGACCCCCTGACGCTCAAGGTCTTGCTGGATGTTGCTTGCGTCTACCATATTCCCATCCGGGGGAGGGCCAGGGAGGAGGGGAAAGCTGAAATCGAAAAGCTGAACGCTGAACGCCGCACAGGGCCAATTTCAGGTTTCATCTTTCTGCTCTTTGCTTTCCCTGCCCTCCCTGAAACCCACCCCTATACCCACTCCAGGGCACCCTTGCGCCACTCGTAGATCAGCCCGGCGAAAAGCATGACCAGAAACACTGCCGCCGCTACAAAACCATACACCCCCAGTTTGTGGAAGGCTACGGCCCACGGGTAGAGGAAGACTATCTCAATATCGAAGACCACGAAGGCCAGTGCGTAGAGATAGTACTGGGCCTTGAACTGCACCCGAATATCGCCGATCACCTCAAGGCCGCACTCGTAGGTGGACTGCTTCATTGGGGTCGGTCGTTTGGGGCGGAGGAAGAAGGCCAGAGCTAGAGGAATTAGCGGGAAGCTCAGCGCAGCCACAAAGAAGACACCAATAAAGGCATAGTTCGCGAGCATCGCGGGAACCCTCCGTGGTTATACGATCTAGATTGGGCGCGGGAAGTATAGCACAGCATACGGGGTGATGCAAAACGATGCAATTCTAGGCCTTCGCTCTCTGAAGCCATGGACTGTCATTTGTGGCACTCGTCACAATGGCAATACGCCCCGCACCAATGGCAATTTCTTAACTAGGAGTGACAATTCACACGCTCTGAGACTTGATCGCGTAGAGTCTGCCGCCGACCGTCGTGATATACAACGTGCCGTCAGCGGCGTGCAGCGGGGTGCTGCGGACTGAGCCGTTCAGGCGGATCGCCCAATCCAGACGACCCTCGGGCGAGACCCCCAGCACGCGCCAGTCGAGCAGGCCCACCAGGATCGTCCCGCCGGTGATCTGCGCTGGGGTGGCGGTAATATCGCTGCCAGTCTCATAGCGCCAGCGCAGCCCGCCGTCTGACCCCAGGGCGGTCAGGCTGCCGTCGCGGCCGCCCTGGTAGATCGTACCGTCGGCGGCCACCAGGGGCGGGGCGGCGATCAGCGCGCCGCCGTGAGCCACGATGAGCGCGGCAACCTCGTGAACCACGGGGCGCTGCCAGCGCAGCGCGCCGGTGCGCAGATCGAGACAGTGCAGGGTTCCGGTCGCGTCGCCGACCAGCAGGCCGCCGGCGCGATCAGCGGCCACAGCGACGGCCACCGGCGCACCCAAGGAGGCCCGCCAGATCTCCTGGCCATCTAGATCGACGGCGACGACGAGGCCAGCGGCAGTGCCGGCCACCAGCAGCGGCCCGCCGGATGTGCCCACCACCAGCGCCGGCGGCGCGGCGGCCGCGCCCAGGTCGCGCTGCCAGATGAGCGTGCCACCTAGGCTCAGCCGGAGCAGCCCGGTGTCCGTGCTTAGGTAGAGCGCGTCAGCGCGCAGCAGCGGCGCACCGTGGGTGGCCAGTCCCAGGTCGCGCTGCCAGATCAGCGCGCCATCGGGGCTGATCGCCGAGAGCGCGCCGCTATCATCGGCGAGGTAGATCGTCCCGTCTGCGCCGATGGCCGGCGCGCTGCGCACCCCGCCGGGGGCCGTGAAGCGCCAGCGCAGGCCGCCGCCGGGGCTAAAGGCGTAAAGGTAGCCGGGATCGGTGCCCACATATAGGGCGCCGTCGGGGCCGCGCAGCGGGTCGGTGTGCGACTTCCCGGTGACGGCGGCCGACCACGCGGGGCTGTAGGGCGCACTGGCGTCGATCACTGGCTGCACGCGCGAAGCCTCGCGGGCCTGCGCGTGCAGGTAGTTCTGGAGCGCCATATAGGCCGGGCGCGGCGACCAGTCGTGGTTCAGGATGCCAAAGGTAGACTTCTCATCGTCGAGGCTGCCGAGCACGCTGAAGTTCAGGTTCCAGACCATCGCCCCCGCGATCCAGCCATACTCCTGGCGCACGCGCCGCAGCGCAGTCACGAGGAAGTCGGCCTGCTGCTGCGGCGACACGGGCGTCGGTGCGCCGGGGGCAGCGCTCACCGCCCAGCCCAGCTCGCTGAGCCAGGCCTGGCGTGGGTCGTGGTAGTGCTGCATAATCGCGCGCACGCGCTCGATGTGGCGGAAGTAGTGCGCCGACTCGGCGGGCTGGCCAGCGGGCCAGCTGTCGCCTGGGTCGTAGGGGCCGCCGCCGGGGTGGATATCGACAATATCCGCATTGCGCAGGAAGGCCCCGCCATCGAGCTGGTAGAGCTGATCCAGAAAGTCCAGGTCATTCACGGCCAGGGCCTGGTCGCCGCTGCTGGTGGCGGCGAGGCCTGCCGAGAGCACCAGCGCGCAGGGGTCGGCGGCCTTGAGCGCGGGGTAGGCCGCCTCGAGTGTGGCCAGGTAGGCGGCGGGCGCGGCGGGGGTGCCACCGTTCTCCACGGCCAGGTTCGGCTCGTTCCAGACCTGGTATGCCGCCACCCGGCCACGGTAGCGCGTGGCCAGCTTCGACATAAAGGTGGCAAAGGCTCCCGTATCGGCGGGTAGGCCATCAGTCGGTGCGGCCCAGTCCGGCGAGCGCACTACGCTGAGCATGAGCGCCATATGGTGGGCCTGGGCCTTGGTCACGGCATCGTCCACCGGCGCCCAGACAAACTGGCCCGGGCGGCCCTCGACGTCGCGCCAGTGGATCTGTTGGCGAATCCAGCCGAACTCGGCGTTCGCGGCCAGGTCTAGCACACGCGTGGCGTTCGTGCCGAGCAGGAAGGCATTCACCCCATACTGAAGCTCCGACAGGATGGGCGGGAAGGGGCCGCCGCCCAGGCAGGGCCCGCCCGACTCCGGCGCTGGGGAGCTAGGCGAAGCGGCAGCTTGCGAGGCGGGCGAGCTTGATAGCGGCGATGGTTCAGGCGCGGTTGTGGCG
>JBAXES010000345.1:0-5162 GCA_037140315.1 Chloroflexales bacterium | reverse complement strand
CCCCTGTCCCCCTCGCCCGCGTTGCGGGAGAAGGGGAACGCACATGAACGTCTGCGGCGTATGCCTCATTGTCTTTGCGCACCACTTCGCATCGAGTCTCCCCTCTCCCGCCGCTGCGGGAGAGGGGCCGGGGGTGAGGGCCGCCTCACCCTCACGCGAAGATTATATGCTGGCGCAGGAAGGCCTCCACCGCCGTGTAGAACGCCTCGATCGTCTCGGGCCGACGCCAGCCGTGGCCCTCGCCAGGGTAGAGCTGGTAGGTGTGCGGCACCCCGCCCCGGCGCAGGGCGGCCACGATCTCCTCGGACTGGGCGGGCGGCACGACGGTGTCCTCGGCGCCCTGGAAGATCGCGACCGGGTCGCGGATCAGGTCGGCATGGAAGATCGGCGAGCGCTCGCGGTAGCGCTCGGCCGTCGCGGGCAGCGGGCCGACGATCAGGTCGAGGTAGTGCGCCTCAAACTTGTGGGTGTCGGCGGCTAGGCCGAACAGGCTGGAGACGCCGTAGAGGCAGATGCCGGCGCGGAAGGTGCCCGGCGCGCGGCAGAGCGCCTCCAGCACGGTGTAGCCACCCGCGCTGCCGCCGTAGATCACCAGCCGGCTCGGGTCGGCGATCCCCGCCTCGCCCAGGTAGCGCGCCGCGCTCACGGCGTCCTCCACATCGCAGACGCCCCAGCGCTCGCGCAGGGCCAGCATGTAGGCCCGCCCGTAGCCGGTGCCGCCCCGGTAGTTCACGTCGAGCACGGCGTAGCCGCGGGTGACGAAGAACTGTGTGGCGGGGTTGTAGCACGCGACGGACTGGCCGGTGGGGCCGCCGTGGATGCGCATGATCGCCGGCGGGCGCGGCCCATCCTGCCCGGGCGTGTAGCCCGCCGGCAGGGAGAGCAGGCCGTGGGCCACCGCGCCATCCGCCGTGGGCCAGCTGACCGGGCGGGCGACAGCGAGCTGCGCGGCGGGCACCAGCTCCCCGGAGCTGCGCCGCAGCACGCGCGTCCCCGACCCGTCGGCCACCACCACGCGCGCCGGAGTGACGCTCGACGAGGCAATGCCGACGAGGGCGTCGGCGGCGGGCGACGCGCAGGGCTGCTCGAACCAGGTGTAGCCCTCGCCCGCCCCGAGCACCTGGGGCGGGCCGCCGGCGGTGGGCTGCACCAGCACCCGCCGCACCCCGCCGCTGTTGCGCAGGTAGTAGATCCGCGCGCCCTCGTGGCTCCAGCAGAATGTGCGCATGCCCTGGCCCCAGGCTGGATCGGCGTGCTCGGCCTCGCCCTCGGTGAGCTGGCGCACGCGCTCGTCGCCCAGGTCGCGCACATAGATCTGGCCCCAGCCGCTCTCGTCGCTCACGTAGGCCAGGCTGCGTCCGTCGGGCGAGAAGGCCGGCTGGAAGATCGCCACGTCGGGGCCGCCGGCCAGCCGGCGCGGCTCGTAGGCTACCGGCGCCGCGCCGGAGTAGTCCAGGTAGGCCACATACATGCCGGTGCCGTCCCAGGGCATGTTCGGGAAGTCCCACGCCACATAGGCCACCCGGTC
This sequence comes from Chloroflexales bacterium, assembly GCA_037140315.1. Classification (GTDB taxonomy): domain Bacteria; phylum Chloroflexota; class Chloroflexia; order Chloroflexales; family Chloroflexaceae; genus Oscillochloris. The sequence continues at coordinate 3,634 of JBAXES010000345.1, read as the reverse complement.
GCCGGCGGGGTGCCAGCAGGGCTGCATGAAGAAGTCATGTCCGCCCACGAGGCGCTGCGGCCACTGGCCGCCGTCGGCGGGCGCGATCGCCAGGCAGTCATCGCCGCCGTCGCTGTGGACGTAGAGCAGCCAGCGACCGTCGGGCGAGAGCGCGGGCGCGGCGGCCTGGCCGAAGGCCGGGGTGACCGGCGCGGCCGGGCCGCCGGCCAGGGCCTGGCGGAAGATCCGCCCCGAGCCGCCCTCGACGAAGAAGACATACCCGTGGCCGACGCAGAAGTCGCCGCCGCCATAGCCGACGCGGGCGCGCACCGACAGGTCGCCGGGCGTCAGGTCGCGCGGGGCGTCGCCGCCCCGCGCGTCGGCGCAGACTAGCACGCCCCTGGCCCCGCGGCCCTCCAGCCAGACAATATGGCGACCGTCGCTGTCCCACTGCACATCATCGAGCCGGAGGTCGCCGGCGAGGCCGCGCGGCGTGATCGGGCTTGGCCAGAGGCCGAATGGCTGAGTTGGCATCATTGCTCCTGTTTTGTTTAGGTGGGCGTCTGGCGATATTGTACCCGAAACTGATCTGTGGCCCCCTAGCGCCTCACTTATGGTATAGTGTTTTCGCCATATAGTTCGCCTCTATAACGCAGGAGTTGCCACGATGACCAATGGCATTGAGACCCCCGAGACCGTGGGGCTCAGCTCGGCGCGACTCGCTCACATCAGGCCAGCTATGCAGCGCTACATCGATCAGCGCGGGTTCCGTGGGATCAGCACGCTGCTCGCCCGGCGCGGCAAGCTCGTCCACTTCGAGCAGGTTGGCTGGCGCGACCGTGAGGCCGATCTACCCATGGCCCCAGACACAATCTTCCGCATCTACTCGATGACCAAGCCGATCATCTGCGCCGCCCTGATGACGCTCTACGAGGAGGGGCGCTTCCACCTATTCGACCCGCTGGCGGCCTATATACCCGCCTTCGGCGCGGTCAAGGTGCTGCGCAAGACCGACTCGGGCGACACCGTGGAGGAGAAGCTTATCCGCCCGATCACCGTGCGCGACCTGCTCACCCACACCTCGGGCCTGACCTACAGCTTTCTGGACAACTCGCCCGTAAGCGCGATCTACCGCGAGGCCGGGATGATGAGCGATGCCGGGCGCACACTGGCCGAGATCATTGATGGTCTGGCGAAGCTGCCCCTGGCCTACCAGCCCGGCACGCGCTGGCACTACAGCGTCGGCATCGATGTGGCCGCGCGCCTGATCGAGGTGATCGGCGGCCAGCCCCTGCGCGCCTTCCTCCAGGAGCGAATCTTCACGCCCCTCGGCATGGTCGACACCGACTTCGGCGTTGCCCCCGCGAAGCTGTCGCGCCTGGCGGCCATGTATGGCCTGCCCGACATCGCTGGCCGCACCACCTCGTTCGTCACGCTGGTCGAGGCATTCAACAAGGGCTTCAACCGGCGCATTGATATCTCGGACACCTACCCGGTCGATACGCCCGACACCTTTGTGCGCGGCGGCCACGGCCTCTTCTCCACCGCCCCCGACTACATGCGTTTCGCGCAGATGCTGCTCAACGGCGGCACGCTCGCCGGCGAGCGCATCATCGGTCGCAAGACGCTTGATCTGATGCACAGCAACCACATCCCGGCCAACCTCCTGCCCTACGAGATCGGCGGCGTACCGGCGGACGGCTACGGGTTTGGCCTGGGCTCGCGGGTGCTTCAGGATGTCGGGGCCTCGGCGTTGCCCGGCTCAGTCGGCGAGTTTGGCTGGGGCGGGGCAGCTAAGACCTACTATTGGGTCGACCCGAGGGAGGAGCTGGTCGGGATCTTTATGACCCAGTCCATGGTCTCGTTCGACGCGCCGGACAAGATGTTCCAGTTGCTCGCCTATCAGGCTCTGGATTAGCCGGGCGCCCGGCAATGGCGCGGGCGCGGGAGTGGCTTAGCCGCTCCCACGCGTAGTCTCTGCCGCGCACTTAGCGTGCGATCTGGCGATACCTGCCGCCGAAGTAGAGCAGCGGGTCGCCCCGCCCCTCGGCATGCCAGAGCGCCTCCGCCCGCGCCAGGATGATGAGGTGGTCGCCGCCGTCGAGCACTCGCTCGGTGACGCAGCCGATGGCGGCCATGCAGTCGTCGAGCCGGTGCGCCGAGCCAAGGGCGGCGAACGCCGGCTGGACTGGTGGCCCCGGCTGCCCTGCGAAGTGGCGCGAGACGGCCTCCTGGTCGCCGCGCAGGATGCTCACCGCGAATCGCCCCGCCGCGCTGATCGTCCCCGCCATACGCGCCTGCCGGTCCACGCACACCAGCAGCAGCAGCGGGTCGAGGGAGACCGAGGTGACCGAGTTCGCGGTCATGCCGTGGATCTGCCCGCCGGCCTCCGCGCTGACCACCGTCACCCCGGTGGTAAAGAGGCCAATCGTGGCGCGAAACGCGCGCTCGTCTATTTCCATGCTACCCTCATCGTTTGGTTTTGAAGCGACCACCCCTTCTCATTATGCGCCAAATCCGCCCTTTTGTCGCCCGCACGTTCTTGGCTGGCCAAGGAGGTTGCACACTACTGCTGGCACATGTCACCCCGAGCGCAGCGAGGGGTGATAGGACAAGGTCGGTCGGCGTTTGTCAGCAGTATCGTTGCAACAGCCCTGCTTGGCTGGCAAGCCCACTCAGCCTCTATGAAACTCAAGGGTGAGCATAGGCGTATATAGTGCGTGTAGGTCACGACCTACACGCACTATATACAAAGGAGGCCTACTGTGCGCCGCGCCTACTCGTCAATGCTTACGCTGACTGCATTTGTCGTGGTGTTCTGGCTGATCTGGTCGCGCCTGCACCTTATCGTCTGGGTGACGGTTCCGTGGTGGGGGCTGCTGATCGGCGCGGCGCTGCTGTTCCTGGCGTTCGACTACCTGCTCCACCAGGTCTTCGGGCATCGATAAGAATCGTGTGGGCGGGTGAAGCTTCACCCGCCCACAGAACGCGATCAGGCTCTGGTGCAGCGCATCAGAGCCTATTTGCTTGCATCCACTCAGACAGCCAGCGGCCCTGCTCAAGCACCTCGATGTGGTACTCCGGCTCGGCCTCGGCGGTGGTGAGGACGCGGCGCAGGTTGCCCTGGAGCCAGAGCACCTCGACGATCAGGGGCAGGGCGGAGCGCTCGGACGAGCTGATTGTCCCCGCGGCCTCGTAGCCGTCCAGCAGCAGCCTGGCCCGCTCGATGTCCAGGGGTCCGTTGTAGACCCCCCACGGCGACCAGTTCTCCGGGGGATTGCCCTGGGCGAAGGCCACCAGGGCGTCGGCCACATCGACCAGGCGCGCGTCGATCGTGACCTGGTCGTAGTCGATCAGGCCCACAACCTCGTCGCCGCGGAAGAGCAGATTATCGCCGTGGACATCGCCGTGGATGAGGCTCTGCGGCAGCTTGGCGTAGGCCACGTCGCTCAGGCGCGTGCGCAGCTCGGCGGCGCGCCGGTCGTACCACGAGAGCTGCACCGTCAGGTCGCCGAGGATATCGCGGTGCATGAGCCGTTCGGTGAGGCCGAGCAGGACGGACGGGCAGTAGCGCGGCGACTGGATGATCGGCTGGCCGGGGAATCCGACCACAGCGCGGTGGTAGCCGGCGAGGACATTCCCAACGCTGGCGGAC
>JBAXES010000344.1:0-5176 GCA_037140315.1 Chloroflexales bacterium | reverse complement strand
TTATCGCCGAAGCCGGGCCAGGCGAACTTGCCGTTCTCATCCTTGCGGAACCAGTTCACACCGAAGATGCGCGGCGGGTTGTAGATCGAGCGCCCGAACTGCAGCCAGTGGTTGAAGTAGTCGGCCATATGGTAGCCGATGAAGGGCAGCATGGCGAAGGGGTCGCGGCGGACCACGCCCTGCTGGCCGAAGGCGGCGGCGGTGGTCTCGGATCCCATCGTGGCAGCCAGGTAGACCCCGTAGTTCCAGTTGAAGGCCTGGTAGACCAGCGGCACGGTGCCGCTGCGCCGCCCGCCGAAGATGAAGGCGTTGATCGGCACGCCCTTGGCATCGTCCCAGGCCGGGTCGATCACCGGGTTGTTCTTGGCCGGGGCCGTGAAGCGCGCGTTGGCGTGGGCGGCCGGGGCGGTGCTCTCCGGCGTCCAGTCCTGGCCCTTCCAGTCGATCAGGTGGGCCGGCTTCTCCTTGCTCATGCCCTCCCACCAGACATCGCCGTCGTCGGTGAGGGCCACGTTGGTAAAGATCGTGTCCCTGGCGCAGCTCTCCATCGCGCTGGGGTTGGTGTCGTACGATGTGCCCGGCGCGACGCCGAAGTAGCCGGCCTCGGGGTTGATCGCGTAGATCTTGCCGTCGGGGCCGGGCTTGATCCAGGCGATGTCGTCGCCGACCGTGGTGACCTCCCAGCCCTCCTCCTGGAACTGCTTAGGCGGGACGAGCATGGCGAAGTTGGTCTTGCCGCAGGCCGAGGGGAAGGCGGCGGCCACGTAGGTCTTGCGACCGCTCGGCTCCTTCACGCCCAGGATGAGCATATGCTCGGCGAGCCAGCCCTCCTGGCGCGCCATCACCGAGGCGATGCGCAGGGCGAAGCACTTCTTGCCGAGCAGGGCGTTGCCGCCGTAGCCCGAGCCGTAGGACCAGATCGCGCGCTCCTCGGGGAAGTGCACGATATACTTTGTGGTCGGGTTGCAGGGCCAGGCCACATCCTTATCCCCGGGCTCCAGCGGCGCGCCGACCGTGTGCATGCAGGGGATGAATTCGCCGTCATTGCCGAGGACGTCGTAGACTGCGCGACCCATGCGGGTCATCAGCTTCATGTTGACCACCACATAGGGCGAGTCTGTCAGCTGGACGCCGATATGGGCGATGGGCGAGCCGAGCGGCCCCATGCTGAAGGGGATGACGTACATCGTGCGACCGCGCATGCTGCCGGTGAACAGCGGGGTCAGGGTCTCCTTCATCTCCTTGGGGGCCATCCAGTTGTTCGTTGGGCCGGCGTCGTTCTTGGCGACGCTACAGATGTAGGTGCGATCCTCGACGCGCGCGACATCGCTGGGGTCCGAGCGGGCGAGGAAGCTGTTGGGTCGCTTCTCGGGGTTGAGGCGGATGAATGTCCCGCTCTCAACCATCTCTGCGCAGAGGGTGTTGTACTCCTCCTCCGACCCGTCGCAGAAGTGGACTGCGTCGGGCAGGCACAGGGCCACCATGTCGTTGATCCACTCCTCTAGGCGAGGGTGTTTCATGTAGGCAGGGAACTGGAACTGCATTGCGCTCCTCCCATTATGTAAGGCGAAAGCGGACTCTCCACAATGTATCTGCGGCATCCTCGATACGGCAATTATCATAACATACCACTCATCAGCATATAGCAGCATATACGCATTCGATGGGTGTGGGAATGTAACGATTGTGAAAGGTTTCGCAACTAAAGATCGCCAAGCGAGGTATGGTATACTGTCCCGGCTACTCACCGGCACAAACGTTGAAGGAGAGACCTCGTGGAGCTGGCCCTCTATTTTGCGATGATCATCATCTGCGCGGTGCTGATCACCCTGGTTGTGATCCAGGCCCGCACCGCCGGTATGACGAATAACGACTCGAGCTCGATCTACCGCACGCGCCGCGGCCTGGAGAAGACGCTGCACCAGGCGACGATTGTGCTGGCGGTGGCCTTCCTGCTGCTGGCGCTGATCACGAGCCTGCCGATCTTTGGCTCCGCCGGTTAGGTTGCGTTAGACACATCCTCATCATCTAGAAGAGAGGGAGGGTTTCAGGGGGGGGCGAGCCCCCCCGGCCCTCCCCTATCGATGTAATAAGGGCGGGTTTCAGGGAGGGCTTGGCCTTCCCCCGGGTCCTCCCCTCCCACTGCTCTATGGCTCGACGAATCCGCTGGCAGATCGTCATCGCTGCCCTGAGCATCCTGCTTGTCTCGGGGCTGCTTGGGCGGCTTGCGCTGCGCAACGCCTCGGTTGCGAACCCGCTTGCGGGCGGCAGCTATCGCGAGGCGGTGCTTGGCGTGCCCTCCCAGCCCATCCCGCTGCTGAACGACCCGCTCGCCGACCCGGTCGGGCGCGACCTGGACGCCCTGCTCTTCGACGGCCTCATGCGCATCGGCGCTGACGGCCTGCCCGAGCCTGGGCTGGCTGAGTCGTACGATGTGGACGCCAGCCGCATGGTCTACACCTTCCGGCTGCGCCACGGCGTCACCTGGCACGACGGCGCGCCGTTCACCGCCGACGATGTGGTCTTCACCCTGCGCTCGCTCCAGGGCGACAAGCAGCCGGGCGACCCGGTCGCCGCGCAGATCTGGCAGGGTGTGCTGGTAGACCGCGTCGATGACTACACGGTGCGCTGCACGCTCTCCGCGCCGCTGGCCTCCTTCCTCAGCTACGCCCGCGTGCCGATTCTGCCATCTCACCTGCTCGCGGGAACGCCGCCCGAGGGCTGGGCCGCGACCGGCTACGGCAGCAAGCTGGTGGGCACTGGCCCCTTCTTACTGACCGAGCTGCGCGAGGACGGCGCCAAGCTCACGGACAACCCGCACTACTTCGGCGGCCGGCCCTACCTCGACACGGTGGAGCTGCGCTTCATCGCCACGCCCTCGGCGGCCCTGGCCGCCCTCACCCGCGGCGATGTGATGGCCTATGGCGAGCGGGCGGGCAATGATCCGGCGGCGCAGAGCCTGGCGACGATTGCCTTGGCGAGCACGATGCGCCGCATCCAGGTGCCGCTTGATGAGTATGCGGTGCTCAGCTTTAACCTGCGCCGCCCGCCCCTCGACAACCAGCCCCTGCGCCAGGCTCTCGCCCACGGTCTGAACAAGGACGCGCTGATCGAGCGCGCCCTCGGCGGCCTGGCCATGCCCCTCGACACGCCGATCCTATCTGGCTCGTGGGCCTCCAGCCCCGACGCACACTGGTACAGCGCCGACCCGTCCGCCGCCATGCGGCTGCTGGGCGAGCTCGGCTACGACCCGGGGGTCGACGGGGTGCGCCAGCGTGACGGGCAGCGCTTGAGCCTCGACCTGATCGTGGACGGCGAGCTGCACCGCCGCGCCGCCGCCGATGAGATCGCCCGCCAGTGGGGCGAGCTGGGCGTCGAGGTGAAGGTCGAGGAGATCAGCGCCGCCGATATGCGCCAACGCCTGCAGGACCACAGCTTCACCCTGGCCCTGCATAGCTGGGCCCGCATCGGCCCCGACCCCGACCCCTATGCGCTCTGGCACTCGGCGCAGGATCTGAACTACGCCGGCCTCGCCGACCCCGAGGTCGACAATCTGCTGGAGAGCGCCCGCGCCGAGCGCGAGGTGGACTCGCGCAGCGTGGACTACGAGGCGTTCCAGCAGCGCTGGATCAACCTGGCGCCGAGCATTACGCTCTACCAGCCGCTCTATACCTTTGTCGCCAGCCAGCGCCTGGGCGGGGTCGGCTTGTCCGAGGCGGGGATGGCCGCAGGCCAGCAGATCTTCAGCCCCGATGACCGCTACCGGACGATCGGCCGCTGGTTCATCAACAGCTACCGCGAGATCCAGGGCGATCTGCGGGTACCGTAGGGGCGTAGCAGCGCATCAAGGGTTGGCGCTCTGCGCCGACCCTTGATGCGCTGCTACACCCCTACTTCCTGCGGATCTGCTCGCGCAGAACGTCGATCGCAGCCAGTTCCCCCGACGCATCCTCATAGTACCAGTGGTCCCAGCCGTTGCACGAGGGTGACTTGAGGATGCTGGCGCCCATGCGGTGGATGGAGCCGCGCGCGCCGTCGGGCATCCGTAGGCTGCCGTCGGCGAGCACGGTGGCGGGCATGTCGCGCCTGCGGTTGAAGTAGAGGCACTGGCCGGGATGGAGCATGCCGGACTCGAGCAGGCTGGCGAAGGCCACGCGGGGCGCGCTGCGGCGACCGGCGATCTTGCCTAGGGTCGCGTCGTCGAGTCCGTCGGCGGGGGCCACGGCGGCGATGCGGGCTTGGGCCGCGCTCACGTAGCGCTCCTCGCGCTCGATACCGATGTAGCGTCGGCCCAGGCGCTTCGCCACCGCGCCGGTGGTGCCCGTGCCGAAGAAGGGGTCGAGGATGCTGTCGCCAGGGTTGCTGCTCGACATAATCACCCGATAAAGCAGCGACTCCGGCTTCTGGGTGGTGTGCAGCTTCTCGCCGTTCAGCATCACGCGCTCGGCCCCCGTGCAGAGGGCCAGATCCCAGTCACTGCGCATCTGCTTGTCGTCGTTCATGGTCTTCATCGCCTGGTAGTTGAAGGTGTAGCGCTTCTGCTCGCGGCTCTTCTTGCACCAGAGCATGGTCTCGTGGGCGTTGGTGAAACGGACCCCGCGAAAGTTCGGCATCGGGTTGGCTTTGACCCAGATCACATCGTTGAGGATCCAGTAGCCGAGATCCTGCATGGTGCAGCCGACCCGGTAAATATTGTGGTAGGAGCCGATCACCCAGATCGTGCCGGTGTCTTTGAGTACTCGTCGGCATGCGCCCAGCCAGCGGCGTGAGAACTCGTCGTACTCGACGAAGCTGCCGAACTGATCCCAGGCATCATCGACGGCGTCCACGCGGGTCTGGTTGGGCCGCCAGAGCTCGCCCTGGAGCTGGAGGTTGTAGGGCGGGTCGGCGAAGATCAGGTCGACGCTGCCCGCCGGGAGCGTTTCGAGGATCTCCAGGCTGTCGCCGTGGTAGATGTGGTCGAGCTGCATTGAACCTCCTCACCGCAAATCGCGCAGGTCGAAGACCGGGCCGTCCTTGCAGCGGGCGCGCAGCCCGTCGCGCGTGTCGACGAGGCATGCCTGGCACGTGCCGACGCCGCAGGGCGTGGGGCCGGCGAGGGCGGCCTGGGCGAATCCGCGGCCCCAGCGCATGCGCCCGGCGCGCACGGCGGCGGCGGCACGTGCCAGGCATGCCT
>JBAXES010000343.1:0-5176 GCA_037140315.1 Chloroflexales bacterium | reverse complement strand
GGCAAGTCGAACCTGATCGAGGCGATCAGCCTGCTCCAGGCGACCCCGACCGACCTCACACTGCCTATCCGCCAGGGTGGTGGTATCAGCGACTGGCTCTGGAAGGGCGGGCGCGCCACGCCGACGGCGGAGATCAACACCACGGTCGCCACGCCGTTTGGCGGCCAGCCCCTGCGCTACCGCCTGGCCTTTACGATGGTGGGCCAGCGCATGGATCTGGTTGACGAGGCGATCGAGCATGCCCAGCCCATGCTGCCGCGCCCCGATCCGTACTTCTACTATCGCTACCAGCATGGCCGCCCCGCGCTCAATGTGCGCACCCAGATCGATGCCCCGGCCGGGGCCGAGGCCGGCCGGACTCAGCGTATGCTGCGCCGCGAGGATCTGAACCCTGAGCAATCAGTACTCTCCCAGCGGAAGGACCCCGATCAGTACCCGGAGTTGACCTACCTCGCCGGCCAGTTCGGCGCCATCCGGCTCTACCGCGAATGGGAGCTGGGGCGTTTCACCGCCCCACGCCTGCCGCAGAAGCCGGATCTGCCCGAGGATTTCCTGCTGGAGGATGCCAGCAATCTCGGGCTGGTGCTCAACAGCCTGGAGCATCACAATGACACCAAGCAGCACCTGATCGCGATGCTCCAGCGTTTCTACGAGGGGGTCACCGACATCACCACCCGCATCCAGGGCGGAACGGTCCAGATCTTCCTGCACGAGCGCGGGCTGCGCCAGCCGGTGCCCGCCACGCGCCTCTCGGACGGCACCCTGCGCTACCTCTGCCTGCTGGCGGTGCTGCTCCACCCCACACCACCGCCCCTGATCTGTATCGAGGAGCCTGAGCTGGGGCTACACCCTGACATCATCCCGCTGGTCGCCGAGCTCCTGATCGACGCCGCCCAGCGCACGCAGCTGATTGTCACGACCCACTCGGATACCCTGGTCTCGGCGCTCAGCAGCATCCCCGAGGCGGTGGTCGTCTGTGAGCGTAGCGCGGAGGGCACCCAGCTGCGCCGACTTGAGCCCGAGCAGCTCCAGCTCTGGCTGGAGCGTTACCGGCTCGGCGAGCTCTGGCGCATGGGCGAGATCGGGGGCACTCGGTGGTGAGGGCGATCCGCATCTATATTGAAGGCGGCGGCGATAGCGCGGATACGAAGGCCATCCTCCGTCGCGGGTTCAATGGCCTGCTGCGCGAGCTGCGCGCCACCGCCCAGCAACGCAGGATCGCCTGGACGATCGTGCTCTGTGGGAGCCGCGAGCGGACGTTCGACAACTTTCTGACGGCATTGCAGACACACCGCGATGCCCTCAATGTCCTCCTCGTTGATGCCGAAGGCCCGGTGACCGGCGCCCCGTGGGAGCATCTGCGGCGGCGTGATGGCTGGCAGCGCCCAGAGGATGTCGTCGACGAGCAGTGCCACCTGATGGTTCAGTCGATGGAGGCATGGATCGTCGCCGACGTGGAGGCGCTGCGCGCCTACTATGGCGCGCAGCTCAACGCGAATCCGCTCCCCCGCACTGCGCAGATCGAGACGGTTGATCGGCAGCGGATTGCCGCGGCCCTAGCGGAGGCCACGCGCCCGACCCGCAAAGGGCGCTACCACAAGATCGACCACGCCGCCGATCTGCTGGAGTTGCTGAACGTTGCCCGGGTGCGGGCGGCTGCACCGCACTGCGACCGGCTCTTCACCGTGTTGCTCGCAAAGATGTGCGAGCCGTGACCCTCGCATTGTGCCGGGCGGGGCGGCGTTTCAGGGCGGCATCGGCGGGCTGCGGTTGACGCCTACGGCTAGGCTTTTGGGCCGGTGTAGACGATCTCCAGCAAAATGCGGTCGGGCGACTCGAACATGACCTGATAGTAGGTCGCGTGCGCATCGTGGGCGAACTCGGGTCGGTGGCGCGGGGTTTCGAAGAGATGTGCGATCCCCCGTTCGGCGAGAAAGGCCGCTGCCTGATCGACCTCCGCCTGCGTCGTCGTGCTGATCGCCAGATGGTTCATGCCGGGGCCGTCGTAGTCATTCGCGACCTGCCGGGTCGCGTCGCCAAACCAGAGGCTGACGCCGTTGCGGTCGCCCACGGCGAGCATCCCCTCGGCATCGTAGATCATCCGCCAGCCCAGAAAGCCGAAGAGGTCGCGGTAGAAGCCCCGATTCGCCGCAGCGATCCCAAAGACAAGGTGACCGAGCTTGGTCTGCATGGAGCCCTCCAGAAACATATACCGTGCGCGCAGCGCACGCCGATGGATTACGCCGGGAATACGCCATCGCACCAATCGCGCGCGCACATGCGTGCTACGTCCGCAGAATCTTCTCCATCGCCTTTCCTTTGGCGAGCTCATCGATCAGTTTGTCCAGATAGCGTATCTTCTGCATCAGCGGATCCGTGATCTCTTCCACGCGAACACCGCAGACCACGCCTTTAATCAGTGAGCTATGTGGGTGCATGGCCGGTGCTTGCGCAAAAAACGTCGCGAAGTCATGGCTCTGCTCGATCTGTTGCTGTAATCCCGCCGGGCTATAGCCGGTCAGCCAGCAGGTGATCTGATCAACCTCTTCTTTCGTCCGGCCTTTGCGCTCCGCTTTCTGAATGTACAGCAGATACACCGAGGAAAACGTTGTCTTAAAAATGCGATGGGTTGGCATCGTCTACCCTTTGTACATATGATGAAAAGTGTGCGAGTATGTCCGCGTTTTCTTCCTCCTGTAAGTATAATGATCGCTCCTCAAAGACAATCGTATGGCCGCCATGGTATGGCAGAAAATGCTGCTCCTTAAAGCGTAAGATCTCACCTTGTGTGAATACATTGCCATAATAGTCGGTAAATGACTGGATGATTTGATAGCGGCTTCCGGGCGTGAGCCGATACCCATGGGCTTCTGAGTCTGGTTGAGGTGATAGCATCGCTTCGCTCCCGCTCCATCCTGCTCCTGGCCGCCATCATAGCGAGCATGGTTGCACATTGGTTGCGGCGCACTCAGGCGTACGCTCTAGCCGTAGCGTCAAGCGCTACACACCCACGATGGAGGTCAGATCCTTGTCCTCCATCTCCCAGGCGTGGTCGAGCGTGTGAAACGCGGTGTGCCGGATCAGGTAGCGCAGCGGCCAGGTGCGCGCCAGCTTCCCCTGGGCGTGCAAGGCGCGGATCGCGTCGCAGTAGGCGTCGCGATGCGTGCGCAGCCCCACGTCGGTCAGCAGCGCGTCCAGCGGCGTGTGCACCCCGAGCTTCTTCGCCCAGTCCAGCTCGGCGGCCAGCGTATGGCGGACGATCTGGTCGCGGTCGCGCCCGCCGCCGCGCGGCCCGCGCTGGAGCTCGGCCGACACGCGCGAGCGCACCGCGTCGAAGAACGCCCAGCAGGCCTGCAGCAGGGTCAGCTCGCGCGCCAAGGCCTCGTCCGGCATCGCCTGCTGGTCGATGCTGGAGAACGCGAACGAGATGCCCCAGAAATCGGTCGAGCCCACGCCCGGATACTGCTCGACCACGTCGACCGCGCTGGTGGCCGCAAACGCGGACGCCATCCCCGCCAGCGCCGCCACGGGCGCGAGAGAAAACAAAAAGCAAAAAGCTGAAAGCTGAAAACTGCACTGCTGCACGACGCTGAATCGCTGCGCTTTCATCTTTCTGATTTCAGCTTTCAGCTTTCCCTTCGCCACCGCCACCACCTGCTTGCCCTTCGGCCCGACCTCGATCGTCACCCGCAGATGATGTGTCACCGCTCCTCCTCGCGATCGCTGGTGCCCACCTCAGGAGTCTGCGCGCAGCGCCGTGTCCAGGGCGCACATCAGTTGGGCCACCCGGTTTCCGCCCGCCGGCGCGGCGGGGTAGCGCCTGAGCACGGCCACCAGCTCCGGCGTCGCCCGCTGGCGCGCCTGCGCAATGTGCTCAGCGCCTACCCGTTGATCCCCGCCGGCGGTCAGCTCGGCCGCGCGGGCCGCGTGGGCGGCGGCGCCCAGGATGTGTTTGACCTGGGTCGCTCGTGCCAGCGGGTGCAGGTAGGCCGCCGCCGCCGCGTGGCCGGCGGCGCGGGCCGCCTCCCGCGCCGCCTCAGTCGTCGCCTCCCGCGCCGCCTGGTGGGAGGCCAAGGCGCTCGTGCGCTGGAGCTTTGTCCGCGCCGCGCCTTCCGCGAATGCCCACGCCGCCGCGATGGCGAGACGCGGCCGGCGGTCGTCCGGGGAGTGCGCCTCGAAGATCGCCAGCGCCTCCTGGGCGCTCACGGCGGCGTAGCGCGCGACCACCCGCAGGTCCTGCATGCTCAGCGCGACCGTGTGGGGCTCGTTCGTCATATCCTCACTGGGAAAGGGGGGAGGCATCAACTCCATCCTGCTCCTGCGCCGCCATCCTGGCGGATATGGTAGCACGACCCTGGCGTGTCCGCGCGATCATCGGGTATGATGCGCAGCGGCGCCGCATCGATGCGATACGGGACAAGAGGTTCGCGTGACCATGAAGCTGCTCAACCCTGCTGATCTCTGGGATGCCTTTGCTGCCACCCTGCCGCCCGACGCCCCGCAGCGCGCGGCGACCTTCATCGTCGACTCGTTTGGTGACAGCCCGGCCCTCGCCGACGAGCTGGGCGCCCTGGTGGTGCAGGGCGTGAAGACCGCCACCTGCTCGGCGGTCTGGGAGTGGGAGTCCCGGGGCGAGGCGCTGCCGCACGTCGGTCTCTTCTCGGTCGTGCTCGACGGCGCGGGCCAACCGTGGTGCATCATCGAGACGACCGAGGTGACCATCCGCGCCTTTAGCGAGGTGGATGCCGCGCTGGCGTACGACGAGGGCGAGGGCGACCGGACGCTGGCATATTGGCGGACGGCGCACCAGCGCTACTTCGGCCGGGTGCTCCCGCCGATCGGGCGCACCCTGACCGATGCCACGCCGCTGGTCTGTGAGCGCTTCCGCCTGGTCTACCCGCTTCCGTAGTCATCGACGGGATGGCGCGCTGCCTGTCGAAGGAGCGCTCAGGCGATGCGGTGGGCGGTGATGGCACCGCGCCGCCAGTGTAGCACAGCCGCCGGGCAGGTGGATCGGGTATGATAGCGGCGCCACGCGCATCGCGCGGGTTGGGCGTGCGGTTGGGGTGTGGCACAAGGGGCTGACGATGACAACGAAGATTGATGCCTACCGCGCCGAGTTGCGCCGGCTGCCCGACTGGGAGCCCTACCTGCGCCAGGAGTCGCGCCTGCCCGG
>JBAXES010000342.1:0-5196 GCA_037140315.1 Chloroflexales bacterium | reverse complement strand
CTGCTCTTGGAAGAGGCGCGATCCCAGCAAAAAGAGATCTTGCTTCAAGCCAAAGATGAAGCGCTGCGTATTCGAAATGACGCGGAGGCGGAGATCCGAGAGTCCCGCCAGGGCATTCAGAAGCAGGAAGAGCGCCTGCAACGGAAGGAGGAGAACCTCGACCGCAAACTAGAGGGGCTCGAGCGACGCGATCGCCAGGTGCAGAGCCGCGAGCGACAGATCGAGCAGCTGCACCAGGAGGCCGAGCGGGTCAAGGGCCTGCAGGTCACCGAGCTGGAGCGAATCTCCCAGCTGAACCGTGACGAGGCCCGCGAGATCATTCTCGCCCAGGTCGAGCGGGAGGCCCGCGATGACGCGGCCCGCCGGATCCGTGAGATCGAGCAGAGCGCCCGCAACGATGCGGAGAAGAGCGCCCGCAAGATCATCGGGCTCGCAGTGCAGCGCTGCGCGTCCGACTATGTCGCCGAGCTGACCGTCACCACCGTGAATCTCCCCAGTGAGGAGCTGAAAGGCCGGATCATCGGCCGCGAGGGCCGAAACATCCGCGCCTTCGAGCAAATCACCGGTGTCGATATCATTGTCGATGATACCCCCGAGGCCGTCACCCTCTCATGCCACGACCCGGTCCGCCGCGAGGTGGCAAGGGTCTCGCTCACACGGCTGCTCAAAGACGGCCGCATCCACCCCACGCGCATCGAGGAGATCGTGCAGAAGACCCAGGTTGAGATCGAGCATGTGATGCGCGAGGAGGGCGAGCGGGTGGCCTATGAGGCCAATGTCCAGGGCCTACACCCCGACCTGATCAAGCTGCTGGGGCGGCTCAAGTACCGCACCAGCTACGGGCAGAATGTGCTCCAGCACTCGCTGGAGTGCGCGCTGCTGGCAGCGCATATGGCCGCCGAGATCGGGGCGAATATCAATATCGCCAAGACGGCCGCCCTGCTCCACGATATTGGCAAGGCCGTCGACCACGAGGTGCAGGGGCCGCACGCCATGATCGGTGCCGATATCGCCCGGCGCCTGGGCCGGTCGCCGGCGATCGTCCACGCGATCGCCGCCCACCATCACGATGAGGAGCCACAGAGCGTTGAGGCGTTCCTGGTGATCGCCGCCGACGCTATCTCGGGCGGGCGCCCCGGCGCGCGCCGCGAGACCCTCGACCTGTATATCAAGCGCCTTGAGGCGCTGGAGACGGTCGCAACCTCATTCAACGGGGTGCAGCGCGCCTTTGCGGTGCAGGCAGGCCGCGAGGTGCGCGTGATGGTCCAGCCTGACCAGATCGATGATCTGGCCAGCATCCATCTGGCCCGCGATGTGGCCAAGAAGATCGAAGAGAGCTTGCAGTATCCCGGCCAGATCAAGGTGACCATTATTCGAGAGACGCGCGCCGTTGATTTCGCCCGGTAAACGGGGCGATCTGCCAGAGTCGCTGCTCTGACAAGTGAGAGTGAACGCCCATGGCGCGCGATCGCCATGGGCAGACACCATGAGCAACGTCTTCCCGTAAGCCCGATATTGTCCTAAATTGCCGAGGGACATGTGTTATGGGCTGTGGTACAATTTTTTCGGACAGAATGTGTGCTGTGCGTCCCACCACATACCCAATGAGAGGAGGGCTGCGCTTATGAGCCTGAAAACCTCATCAGACGATCAAAGCCCCGTATCAACCAGTCACGATCCCGAGGAGGCACGTATGTCTAACGCCCAGTCGCTCCCGATCGCGCGCGCTGTGGGTGCCAGCACCCACCAGGCCAGCAGTACACAGCGATCTGCGGAAGTGCTGAAGGTGTCCACGCGATCGCGCCCGAGCGCCGTGGCCGGTGCCATCGCAGGCGTGATCCGCGAGAGCGGCACGGCCGAGGTGCAGTCGATCGGGGCCGGCGCAACGAACCAGGCGATTAAGGCCGTAGCGATCGCGCGCAGCTATCTCAACGAGGAGGGGATCGATATTGTCTGCATCCCCTCGTTCATCGATGTCGCCATCGATGATGAGGAGCGCACCGCGATCCGCCTGCTGATCGAGCGCCGCTAGCCTCGCCACGCGCTGCCGCAGAAAGCCCTCACCGTCACCGGTGAGGGCTTTTTATGTCCGCGCCCCAGCCGGGGAGCGGGGAGGCCCGGAGGGACGCAGCCCTGGGGCGCAGCCCCGCGCGGTGTGGCGCAGCCTCGCCACAGCGGTATAATAACCCCCACGCTCAACGCAGAGCGACCGTCAGACCGGCGAGGGAGTATGCACACACACACAGGCGCACAACCCACTGTTAACGACTTCGCGATCGTCGCCGCCACGGCCAACGGATCGGGGAGCCAGACCGCCAACAATACAATCATCCGCGCGATCTTCACGATGGGCATCCCGGTGAACGGGAAGAACCTGTTCCCGTCGAACATCCAGGGCGAGCCAACCTGGTTCACCATCCGGGTGAGCAAGGACGGCTACACCGCCCGACCGGCGCAGGTGCCGATCCTAGTGGCCTTCAACCCGCGCACCGCCGCCGATGATCTGGCCGCCCTGCCCGCCGGCGGAATCTGCCTCTTCCCCAGCGATGGCCCCTGGCGCCCCGAGCGCGCCGATGTGACCGCCTTCCCCCTGCCGGTGAAGTCGATCGTCGCCGAGAGCGGCTTCGAGCCGCGCATGCGCGACTACGCGGCAAATATGGTCTATGTCGGGGCCCTGGCCGCCCTGATCGGGATCGACCTCGCCGACCTGCGCGCCGCCCTGGAGTTCCACTTTACGGGCAAGCCCAAGCCGATCGCGCTCAACTACGGCGTGATCGAGGCGGCGCATGCGGCCTTCAGCGACACGTTTCTGGCCAGCGACACCGGCGGCCCAGCCCCCGGCCCCTACCGGCTTGAGCGCATGGACGCCACGCGCGGCCAGATTATGATCGACGGCAATAGCGCCGCGGCGATGGGCGCGGTCTTCGGCGGGGTCAGCTTCATCGGCTGGTACCCGATCACGCCGGCCACCAGCCTGGCCGACGGCCTCGCCCACTACCTGCCGCGCCTGCGCACCAACCCCGACGGCACCGCCAGCTACGCGATCGTCCAGGCCGAGGACGAGATCGCCGCCCTGGGCATGCTGATCGGCGCCGGGTGGGCCGGCGCCCGCGCTATGACCTCCACCTCCGGGCCGGGCATCTCGCTGATGAGCGAGTTCGCCGGCCTCGGCTACTTCGCCGAGATCCCCGCCGTGATCTGGGACGTCCAGCGCGTCGGCCCCAGCACCGGCATGCCCACCCGCACCTCGCAGGGCGA
This sequence comes from Chloroflexales bacterium, assembly GCA_037140315.1. Classification (GTDB taxonomy): domain Bacteria; phylum Chloroflexota; class Chloroflexia; order Chloroflexales; family Chloroflexaceae; genus Oscillochloris. The sequence continues at coordinate 1,938 of JBAXES010000342.1, read as the reverse complement.
CCTGATCTCGACCTACTTCCTCGGCCACGGCGATACGCGCCAGGTGCTGCTGCTGCCCGGCTCGGTGGCCGAGTGCTTCGAGTTCGGCTGGCGGGCCTTCGATGTCGCCGAGGAGCTGCAGACCCTCGTGTTTGTGCTGAGCGACCTGGACCTGGGCATGAACATCTGGATGTCGCCCACCTTCAGCTACCCCGACGGGCCGATGCGCCGCGGCAAGGTGCTCAGCGCCGATGATCTCAGCCGCATCGGGCACTTCGTGCGCTTCGCGGACCCCGAGGGCGACGGGGTGGGCGCGCGCACCCTGCCGGGCAACCCGCACCCCCTGGCCGCCCAGCTTAGCCGCGGCACTAGCCATAACGAGAAGAATGTCTACAGCGAGCGGCCGGACGACTGGGTGGCGAACATGGAGCGCCTGGCCCGCAAGCACGAGACGGCCCGCAAGCTGGTGCCCCAGCCGACGATCGATCTGCGCGCCTGCGCCGAGCTGGGCATCATCGGCTTCGGCTCCAGCGAGGCGGCGATCGCCGAGGCCCGCGACACGCTGCGCGCGCAGGGCGTCGAGACGAGCTTCATGCGCGTGCGCGCCCTGCCGCTCGGCGAGCCGGCCCGCATTTTTGTGGAGGCCCACCCGCACGTCATCGTGGTGGAGCTGAACCACGACGGCCAGCTGCGCCAGCTGCTCCAGCTGCACTGCCCCGAGCACGCGGCGCGCATCCAGAGCGTGGCCTTCAACGACGGCCTGCCGCTGACGGCCCAGTTTGTGGCGGAGCGCATACGCGCTATGCTATGATTAACCTTGAGTCGCCAGTAGGAGATTCAGGGGAACTTTCACATGATACCGCAGATGATCGGGCGCTATCAGGTTATCGCCGAGGTTGGGCGGGGCGGGATGGCCACCGTCTACCGGGCCGTGGACCAACAGGTCGGCCGCGAGGTGGCGATCAAGGTGCTGCCGCGCGAGCTGCTGCACAGCCAGGAGTTCCGCGCCCGGTTTCAGCGCGAGGCCGAGGCGCTAGCGGCCCTGGAGCACCCCGCCATCGTGCCGGTCTACGATGTCGGCGCGCACGACGGGCAGCCCTACCTGGTGATGCGCCTGATGGCCGGCGGCTCCCTGGCCGACCGCCTGCGCCAGGGGCCGCTCAGCCTCGGCGAGGCGGCCCGCATCATCGGCGATCTGGCCCCCGCGCTCGCCCATGCCCACGCCGCCGGGGTCGTCCACCGCGACCTGAAGCCGGCGAATATCCTCTTCGACCAGCACGACCGGCCCTACCTGGCCGACTTCGGCATTGTCAAGCTGGCCCAGGACACCGCCCAGCTGACCGGGGCGGGCAGCATCGGCACGCCGGACTATATGGCCCCCGAGATCTCCCGGCCCGGCGGCCTGACGCCCTTGATCGACATCTACGCCCTCGGCGTCATGACCTTCCAGATGCTCACCGGCCGCCTGCCCTACCAGGCCGACACGCCGATGGGCGTCCTGGTGGCCCACATCACCGAGCCAATCCCTGATCTGCGCCGCATCCGCCCGGATCTGCCGAGGGCCGCCGAGAGCTTCGTGGCGCGCGCGCTAGCGAAGAGTCCGGCGGAACGCTACCAGTCGGCGGCTGATCTCGCCGCTGATCTGGCCAGCCTAAGCGGCGGCGAGGCATTCACGGGGGCCACCATGCGCGTCGCCGCGCCGATCATCAAGCCCGGCAACCCGCTCGCCCGCAGCGGCGCGGGGCCGGTAGCGCTGGGCCGTCGCCTGAAGATCGGGGCGGCGGGGGCGGTGGCCTTCCTGCTGCTCTCCATCTTCGTGATCCGGCCCACGCTCAGCCGCAGGGCCGTCGCGCCGACCCCGGCGGCGCCTATAGCCGCCGCAGCGCGCGCTATCCCGACGGCGCCGGTCGCGCAGGCAGATCCGAGCCGCAGCGCGCGACCGCCGGCTGACAGAGCGCC
>JBAXES010000341.1:0-5206 GCA_037140315.1 Chloroflexales bacterium | reverse complement strand
CGGCAAAGCCGCCCACGGCGACCCCGGTCGCGCCGACGGCCACGGCCGTCGTCCCCGCCGCAGCCCAGCCGATCTACACCGACAGCCTGGCCGCCGGGTGGCTCAACTGGTCCTGGAACAGCACGGTGCTGCTCAGCTCGACTGGCCGCTTTAAGACCGGCAAGGCCTCGATCGCCATCACCTTTAAGGCAGCCTGGGCCGGCTTCTACATCCACAACAACACGCCCCTGAGCACCAAGGGCTACAGCAAGATCCGCTTCTGGATCAACGGCGGCACCACCGGCGGCCAGAAGATGGCGGTAATGACGCGCGATGGCAGTGGCAAGCTCAGCTCGCAGCTGAAGATCCCCGCGCCGACGACGGGCTGGACGTTGGTTGAGGTGTCGCTGGCCCAGCTGGGCAGCCCGGCCAGCCTGAGCGAGCTATTCATCCAGGACACCTCCGGCGCCGCCCAGAAGATCTTCTATGTGGACCAGATCGAGCTGGCGCAGTAGGTTCCCAGTGGGGGGCGCGGGGGCGGCTGTGCCGCCCCCGCGCCTCTTTTTGTGTTCTTGGGGTGCGGCGAAGCCACCCCAAAGCGATGCTCAAAAAGGGTGTATCCTATACGTATGTACCGACTCTACCTCTGCAACGGCCCACACTGCGCCGCCCGCGGCTGCGCCCGCGTGCGTGACGCCATCGACGCCGCGCTATGGGATCTGGGCATCAAGGGCGTCGAGCTGCTGTCGAGCGGCTGCCAAGACCACTGCGACCACGGGCCGAACCTGCTGATCCACCCCGGCGGCGCGCGCTATGTGGGCCTGACCCCCGAGCGCGCCCGCGCGGTTGTGCGCGGACACGTGTGCGACGGCCAGCCGCTGGAGGAGTGGCTGGCCACCCCAGAGATGCGGCGTGGGATGTAGTTACGATAGCTCCGGCTTTCCAAAATCTGCTATAATACTCATTCTTAGATAGATATGCACGAGACTCCGCGCGCCCCGGCGCGCCACCGTTATAGGATAGGCAGGAGTACGACATGGCCCTCTTCTCACGCGGCTCTGGCCAGCAGGTAAGCGAGCAGCAGGTGCTCGCCGCCCTGAGCAAGGTGCAGGAGCCGGAGCTCGGCGGAGACCTCGTCTCGCGCCGGATGATCAAGAACGTGAAGATCGATGGCGGCGCGGTGAGCTTCAGTGTCGAGCTGACCACGCCGGCCTGCCCGCTAAAGGACCAGATCCGCGCCGAGGCCGAGGCGGCGGTGCGCGGGGTGCCGGGGGTGAGCGAGGTGATGGTCGAGTTCACGGCCAACGTGCGCCGCCACGCCGGCATCCCCGAGCAGGCGGCCATCCCCGGCGTGAGCAACGTGATCGCGGTGGCGGCCGGCAAGGGCGGCGTGGGCAAGAGCACCGTGGCCGCCAACGTGGCGGTGGCCCTGGCCCAGGAGGGCGCCAGGGTGGGGCTGCTCGACGCCGACGTGTTTGGCCCGAGCATGCCGCTGATGTTCGGCGTGCGCGGCCAGCCCGAGGCGGTGAGCGACGAGAGCGGCCAGGCGGTGATGATCCCGCTGGAGGGCCACGGGATCAAGCTGATCTCGGTGGGCTTCCTGATCGAGGAGGGCCAGCCGGTGATCTGGCGCGGCCCGATGGTCAGCCAGCTGCTGCGCCAGTTCCTCTACCAGGTGGCCTGGGCGCCGCTCGACTACCTGATCATCGACATGCCCCCCGGCACCGGCGACATTGCCCTGACATTGGCCCAGAGCCTGCCGCTCACCGGCGCGCTGATCGTCACCACGCCGCAGCAGGTGGCCACCATCGATGTGGTCAAGGCGATGGAGATGTTCAAGAAGGTGAATGTGCCGCTGATCGGCGTGGTGGAGAACATGGCCTACTTCATCGCCCCCGACACCGGGGCCCGCTACGACATCTTCGGCACCGGCGGCGCCGAGCGGATCGCCCTGCAGCAGGGGCTGCCCCTGCTCGGCCAGATCCCCCTGGGCATGTCCGTGCGCGCGGGCGGCGACAGCGGTCAGCCGGCGGTGATCAGCGCCGCGCCCGACGCCTATGCCGAGGTCTTCCGCAGCGTGGCCCGCCAGATCGCCGCGCGGATCTCGGTGATGAAGTACGCTGACGCGTAGTCTCGTGCCAACACAACATGCCTGGGGCACTGCCCCAGATCTAGCTTTTTGTTGATTTTTGGCGGCTTCGCCGCCAAAAATCAACAAAAAAGATCTTTGGGGTGGCTTCGCCACCCCCAGACCACGCTGGAGAAGAGCAATGCTGCTTGACCACCCAATGACGGGCGCGGCGCCGATCACCTTCATCGAGCCACAGCGATCAACGCACGAGAGCGACGCGCCGGCCCGCGACAGCTACGGCCGGCGGATCGACTACCTGCGCGTCTCGCTGACCGACCGCTGCAATATGCGCTGCGTCTACTGTATGCCGGCCGTGGGCATGCAGTTCCTGCCGCGACCCGAGCTGCTCAGCAACGCGGAGCTGCTCCTGGTGCTGCGCGCCGCCGCCGCCGCCGGCTTCCGCAAGATCCGGCTCACCGGCGGCGAGCCGACCCTGCGCCACGAGATCGTCGAGCTGGTGCGCGCGATCAAGGCCATCCCCGGCATCGAGCAGATCGCCATGACCACCAACGCCCTGCGCCTGCGCGAGCTCGCCGGGCCGCTGAAGGCGGCCGGGCTCGACCGGGTGAATGTCAGCATCGACAGCCTCGACCCGCAGAAGTTTCGCCAGATCACCCGCGGCGGCAGCCTGGACGAGGTCTGGGCGGGGGTGCGGGCAGCAGCCGCGGCCGGCATGCGCCCGATCAAGCTGAACGCGGTGGTGGTGCGCGGCATGAACGACGACGAGGTCATCCGCCTGGCCGCCCTCACCACCGAGCACCCCTGGGAGTTCCGCTTCATCGAGGTGATGCCGCTGACCGGGGTGGCCGGACTGGCCGAGGAGGGCGTGATCAGCACGGCCGAGCTTGTCGCCCGCATCGCGGCGCGCTTTGGCCCGCTGGAGCCCTATGGCCAGGACCCGTCCGACCCGGCGCGGCGCTACCGCATCCCCGGCGCGCCCGGCACGCTCGGCTTTATCAGCGCCGTCACCGACCCCTTCTGCGCCACATGCAACCGCATGCGTCTCACCGCCGAGGGCCGCCTACACCTCTGCCTGCTGCGTGACGATGAGCTGGATCTGCGGGCGGCGGTGCGCGCCGGGGCAGGGCAAGACGAGATCGAGCAGCGCATCCGCCACGCGGTGTATGTGAAGCCCTGGGGCCACGGACTGCCCGAGGGCGTGCTGCCCACCCTGCGCGGCATGTCGCAGCTCGGCGGGTGACGTGAGGCCAACGAGTCGAGTCCCCCACCATTCTGTGGTATAATCCCGCGATCGCATGAATACGTCGCTGCGCATCAGTGTGCAGCTGATGTCTTTCTGTCCCGCCGCGCCGCCTGGCACGCGCAGCCGATGTGGTTCGACGAGCGGGATTACACCAGAGGAGGAATACGTGCGCGAACGTCGTCGTAATTACGAGCTGATGATCGTCATCAGCCCGCTGCACGCCAATGAAGAGGGCATCGCCGCCGCCATCGAGCGGGTCACACATTCGATCGTGGCCGGTGGCGGAGAGGTGTCCGGGATCAACCAGGCATCGCCGTGGGGCCGCCGCAAGCTCGCCTACCCGATCCGCGAGTACGCCAGCGGTGAGGCCAGCCGCCGCAACTTCACCGAGGGCTACTATGTGCTGATCACATACAGCCTCTCGGCCGGGAAGATTGCCGAGGTCGAGCGCACGCTCAAGCTCACCGACGCGATCATGCGCCACCTGATGACGGTCATCGAGGTGAAGAGCGCAGCGGGCGTGGCCGCCGAGGGCGTCGAGGCGATCGCCGAGAAGGCGGAGTAGCCCAGGGGGAAAGCTGAAATATGAAAGCTGAAATATGAAAGCTGAAAATCGAACACCGGCACGTCCGGTCTTTCAGCTTTCATATTTCAGCTTTCAGCTCTCCCTCTCCCAGCGGCAGAAAGGCAAGGAGCGATGGCGCGCGATCTGAATAAGGTCATGATCATCGGTCGCCTCGGTGCCGACCCTGAGATGCGCTACACGCCCTCGGGCAGCCCGGTGACGACGCTGCGCGTCGCATCGGGCCGCCAGTGGCGCGATGGCGGCGGCGAGTTGCGCGAGGAGACGGAGTGGTTCAGCGTCGTCGCCTGGAATAAGCTCGCCGAGATCTGCAACCAGTACCTCGCCAAGGGCTCGCGCCTCTATATCGAGGGCCGCCTCCAGACGCGGTCCTGGGATGACCAGCAGAGCGGGCAGACGCGCTATAAGACCGAGGTGATCGCGAGCGATATGATCATCCTCGATGGCCGCCCCGCCCGATATTGGCGATGAGGATATTCCCTTTTAACACGCTACCAGCGATGATGCGTGAGACGCTGCGCGTCGCCCGCGCCCCCCGGCGCTTCGGCCGGCGCCCTGTGTCCACGCATCATTTTGTGCCACTACAAACGCATGGCTGACACACCGAAGACCCCCCAGCAGGGCGACCGCAGCCCAGAGCCGCAGCAGGAGCGCCGCAAGGCGCAGGCCGTCGCCCCCGCCGCCTCACCCCGGATGTCGCGCAGGCGCCTGGCGCACCACGAGCGCGAGGTGCGCAACCAGCGCCGGGTGGTGATCGTGACCGCCACCGCCATTGGCCTGGCCCTTCTGGCGGTGATCATCGGCCTCAGCTACGACCAGATCTGGGTTCCGAGCCGGCCGGTGGCGCAGGTGGGCAGCGTCTCGCTCAGCCGGCGCGACTACTGGCAGGAGCAGCGCCTCGCCTACGCCCGCCAGATCGCCCAGAACTTCCAGCTGGTCGCGCTCTTCGGGGGCAACCAGCAGTTCACCCAGCAGTTCGCGAACCAGAGCCCCAAGATCAACAGCCAGGTGCAGACGATCCGCACCAGCCCGGTTGATGACGCTGTGGTCGGCCAGTGGGAGACGCTGCAGATTAAGCAGCAGGGCGCGGCGCAGATCGGCATCAGCGTCAGCGATGATGAGATCAGCCAGGCGCTAGCAAATGACCTGGGCCAGATCTTCATCCCGCCCCCGGCCCCGCCGATCACCAGCACGGCCACGATCAGCGCCACGGCCGCCCCTGCCACGGCCACCCTAGCGCCGACCGCCACCCAAATCCCGACGCCTGCGGCCTCGCCAACGCCCGGCGGCCCTACGGCCACGCCTGCGC
>JBAXES010000340.1:0-5207 GCA_037140315.1 Chloroflexales bacterium | reverse complement strand
CCGCACTGGTTCTGCTGCGGCGCGGCGTAGCCGCGCCGCAGCAGAACCAGTCTTTGGTGTGGGAGAGCGAAGCTCTCCCACACCCTCACCGGGCATGGTGTTGTTGCTGGCAACAGCATAAAGGATGATTGTAGCATAGCCGCGCCATAGATTTTTGTGCCCAGCAGGCACATGCGGCACGGGCTCTGCTGCGGCGCGGCCTGACGCTGTGAGGGATTCCCCTACGCGCCAGTCAAACTTCACCCACATTGATACACCCACTGGATACGGCTACACTATGCACTACAACGGCTATGCGGTGCGCTTGTCGTTGCGTGGCCTTCGGCTTCATGAGGGGCGTGCTGCGACGGGGCAGCGCGCCTCTCGCGTGAACAGATTGTTTTCCCAGGGGGGCCACTAGGATGCCAGCAGGGCTGCGATCTCCTCGACGAGCGCGCGCAGGCCCACGGGCTTGGCGAGGTAGACGTTCGCCCCCGCCGCCAGGCAGCGCTCGCGGTCGCCCGGCATGGCCAGCGCGGTCAGCGCGATGATCGGCACCCTGGCCACGGCGGGGTCAGCCCGGATGCGCTTGATCACGCTCAGCCCATCCATCATCGGCATCTGGATATCCAGCACTGCCACGTCCGGGCGGGTCGCCTGCACCTGGGCGAGCGCCTCCTCCCCCGTGCGCGCCACCGCGACCGCGCACCCGTGCTGCGCGAGCACCTCGCGGTAGAAGTCGAGGGTGAACTCGTGATCGTCGGCGATCACGACCCGGGGCGGGGTGGCCCAGGCGTGGAAGTGCGGCCACAGCGCGGGCGCCTGCATGCGCGCCTCGTTAACCTCGACAGGCCAGGGCAGGCTGATGGTGAAGCGGCTGCCCTGGCCGAGGCTGCTCTCCAGATGGATGCTCCCGCCGTGCAGATCGACCAGCCGGCGCACCAGCGCCAGCCCGAGCCCGACTCCGCCGTACTGCCGCGAGAGCTGTCCGTCGAGCTGGGTGAAAGGCTCAAAGAGCCGCTCGTGGTCGGCATCGGCGATGCCGATGCCGGTGTCCCAGACCGTAAACTGGATGATCTCCCGCCTACGATCTGCGCCCACCTCCAGGCCGACCGTCCCGCCCGCCGGGGTGAACTTCACCGCGTTGTCGAGCAGGTTGACCAGGATCTGGGTCATGCGGCGCTCGTCGGCGCGCAGCCAATCGACCCCTTGCTCGAGGCTGCGCCGCAGGTGGATGTCCTTCTGCTGGGCGGCGGTCTCCACGAGCTGCAGGGCTAGCTGGCAGAGGGTTTGAGCGCTGAGGGGCTGGAGGTCTAATATCTCCTGGCCGGCCTCGATATAGACCAGGTCGAGGATGTCGGCGAGGATGGCCAGCAGGTGCTTCCCGCTCTGCTCGACGGAGCCAAGCGCCTGGCGCTGCTGCGCGCTGATCGGCCCGTAGATCTCTGCGTACAGGGCTTCGGTCACCCCGAGGATAACCGTGAGCGGCGTGCGCAGCTCGTGGCTGATCATGGCCAGGAATTCGTCCTTGAGCTGCAGCGCGCGGGTCAGCTCGGCGTTGGTGCGGCTGATCGCCTCGGCGTGGGCCCGCACGGCATGCTCGGCCCGCTTGCGATCGCTGATGTCGGTGGTGACGGTGACAATGCTCCAGTCAGAGATATGCACCGGTGTCGCGCTCACGCTCACCCAGATCTTGCGCCCAGTCTCCGTCACAATCCCGATCTCGACATTATCTACCATGTGCTGCTCCTGGATGGCGCGCATGCTGGCAAACTCTGCGCTTGGCATGGGGGTGCCATCCGGGCGCAGGTAGGTGCGCCCATGGTGGTCGCCGGCGCGCAGCCGGTCGCCGCTGAGGTCGAGGATGTGCTCTAAGCTCGGGTTGATATAGCTCACCGCACCTGCGGAGTCGAGGATCGCCACCCCGACCGGGAGCACGGCCAATATTGCGCTCAGCTGCTGGTCTCGGGTGCGCTGAGATGCCTCTAGGGCGGCGATCTGCGCCCGCAGGAGCTGGTTCTCAGCGCGCAGCTGATCCAGGGTCTCGCTGGTTGTGGTGTCCATAGGTATCTGAATTCCTTGATCTAGGTGAGCGGAGCCTCGGCGCATCTCTAGCCTCGTCAGCATGCGCACATGATAGATCAACTCGCACCCAGTTGCACTCACAGATCTGGGGACGACTTCGCCATCCTAAAAAACGCATTGGTATGCGAAAATATGTCAGCTCCGCTAGCATATTTTCGTATACCAATGCGATGTTCTAGAGTCCGTCGGCCCCCACATCCCGGGTCCCGAGTCGCTGCTTATGCGCGGGGGGCGGGGGCTGCGACGCCCAGCAGCTGATCGATCAGCTCGGCGAGTCCGCGCAGGCTCAGCGGCTTGCTCAGGTACACGTTGGCCCCGGCATCCAGGCAGCGCTCGCGGTCGCCGGGCATGGCCAGCGCGGTCAGCGCGATGATCGGGGTGGCCGCGTGTGCGGGCGCCGAGCGCAGCCGCCGGGTGGCCTCCAGCCCGTCCATGACCGGCATCTGGATGTCCATCAGGATGAGGTCGGGCCGGCGCTCGGCGGCCTGGTCGATCGCCTCCTGGCCGTTGCGGGCGACCACTACGCGGTGGTGATGGTCGTTGAGGTAGTCGCTGAGCGCGCTGATCGTCATCTCGTTGTCCTCGGCCAGCAGGATCAGCGCGCCCCGGCGCATCTGCGGCCCCGCCTCGGCGGCGGCGATCTGCCCCGCGGCGGGCGGGATAGCGTCGCCCTGGGCCTGGGGCGATGCGCCCCCCGGTCGCAGGCCGGGCTGCGACCGGAGCCAGGGCAGGGCGATAGTGAAGCGGCTGCCCTGCCCTGGCCCCGCGCTCTCGACGGTCACGCTGCCGCCCTGTAGGTCTGCGAGCCGCCGCACCAGGGCCAGCCCCAGCCCGGTGCCCTCGTGCTGGCGGGTCAGGCTGCTGTCGAGCTGGGTGAAGGGCGTGAACAGCCGGCCCATGTCCTCCGGCGCGATGCCGATGCCGGTGTCCTGCACCGTGAAGCGCACCACCCCGTGCTCCGGGTCGGCCTCCGCCGCTAGGCGCACCTGCCCGCCGGCCGGGGTGAACTTGACGGCGTTGCTCAGCAGGTTCACCAGCATCTGCTTCAGCCGCCGCCCGTCAACGTCGATCGCCGCGTATTTATCGTTACAGGTGAAGCTGACCTGCAGCTCCTGCTTGGTCGCGATCTCCCTGACGAAGAGCAGGCTGGCCTCGCAGATATCGCTGATTATGTGTGGCTCAAGGTCCAGATCCATGCGCCCGGCCTCGACCTTGGAGAGGTCGAGGATGTCGTTGATCAGCGTGAGCAGGTGGCGCCCGCTGGTGTCGATGTGCTGCACCCAGCGGATCTGGCGCTCGCTCAGCGACCCGGCGTCCGTCTCCATCAGCAGCTCGGCAAAAGAGAGGATGCCGTGCAGCGGGGTGCGCAGCTCGTGGCTCATGGTCGACAGGAACTCGTCCTTCGTGCGCAGCGCCCGGTTCAGCTCGGCGTTCAGCTGGCTCAGCTCGGCGGTGCGCGCGATCACGCGCAGCTCCAGATCGCTGTTCAGCTGGCGGATCTCGTCCTCGCGGTGCTTGCGCTCAGTGATATCGCGGCAAAAGCAGATCACCTGGCCGCTGTCGCTGTCGCTGTAGTGGGCGCTGATATCCACATCGAAGGTGCTGCCGTCCTTGCGGCGGTGGCTGGTCTCAAAGTGGCCCGCCCCGGTGGCGAGGATCTCCTGAAACCGCGACAGGATCTTCGCAGAACTATCGAATGTGTTGACATCGTTGATCCGCAGCGACAGGATCTCAGCCCGGCTGTAGCCGGACATGGCGCAGTAGGCCTCGTTCACATCGATGAGGCGCTGCTCGTGGTCCATAATAAAAAAGCCATCAAGGGCCGTCTGCAAAATTGTGCGCAGGCGCACCTCGCTCTCGCGCAGCGCCGCCTCGGCCAGCTTATAGTCGGTGATATCGCGCAGGTTCGTCACCACCGCGCCCACCGCCGGGTCATGGATCAGGTTGGTGGCGGTGCTCTCCGCCCAGCGCCAGGAGCCGTCATGGTGCCGCATGCGAAACACCTTGGTCGTGCTCAGGTTGGGGGTGCGCATGACCATGCCGAGCGCGCTCGCCACCTCTGGCAGGTCGTCGGGGTGAATGATCTCCAGGGGGTTGAGGCCGACCTGGCTCCCCGCCGGATAGCCCATGCCGCGCTCGTAGTTGGGGCTGTTGTAGATCGTCAGCCCGGCGGCATTGACCAGCATGATCGAGTTGGCGCTCTTCTCGATCATGGCGCGGAAGCGCTCCTCGCTGTGCCGCAGAGTCTCGGCGTCCTCCTGACGTTTGGCGATCACCCACGCCGCCCAGCCCGAGATCGCCAGCCCGGCCAGCATGGCCGCCCAGGGCACCCAGCTGCGGCGCTGGGCGATGAAGGCGGGGGCGGGATTGGCGATCATGCGCCAGCTGCGCCCGGCCACATCGAGCGTTGTGGAGTAGTACATCCCCGTGAGCAGCTGATCGAGCTGCGTGGCGCCGCCGGGAGATAGCGCCACCGTGTGAGCGGGCGCCGAGTTGATGTAAAAGGGAGGGTCACCCGCTGATCCGCTCTGCTCGAAGAGGTAGGTGTCGATGTCGCGGAGCTCGGGCACCTGCAGTGCTGCTTCTACCAGATCCTGGGTGCGGGCCACGCCGACCACATAGCCCCGGATGCTCGCCTGCCGCGCGGCGACCGTGTCGGTGGCTGCGCCTGGCGTGTAGATCGGCCAGAAGATCATGAACCCGGGCACTGAGGCGCTCAGCAGAACGGTCGGCGCGCTGGCCGTAGCCTGGCCACTATCGCGCGCCCGCTCCAGGGTCGCCCGCCGGATCGGCTCTGAGCTGAGGTCGAAGCCCATGACGGCGCGGTTGGCGCTGATCGGCTCGTTATAGTCAGCGACCACATATGTGGCGCGGTCGCCGGCGCGCACGCTGCGCCCGTCAGCGCTACGCTCAAAGATCATAAAGTCGGAGAAGCCCTCGCGCCGCACTGACGCCTCGTAGGCGAGGCGGTCGGCGGCCGTCACCACCGGCGCCCACATCAGCGACTGCAGCCCCGGCGAGCTCGCCGTGCCCTGCACGAAGGCGCTGAACTCCTGGCGGGTCACGCGCCCGCCCATCGCGGCGTAGAGCGCGTGGGTCACCTCCACATCGTGCTGGTACCCGCCCACGGCATAGTGCAGCAC
>JBAXES010000339.1:0-5241 GCA_037140315.1 Chloroflexales bacterium | reverse complement strand
AGAAGAGTGATGGTCGGAAATGCGAAACCTATGCCAGCACTCTCGAAAGGTCAGAATAATCTTCTGTTACATCATGGAATGGTGCAGAAAGTCAGCTTTCATATTCGCAAAGCTCTATGCCTGAACGTGGCGGCCCAACAACACAAGCCGGAATCTATTATCAGAATGCCGTCGCGGCGCTGTACCTCGGGCGGTTGTGTGACAGCACTCCTCGGCGCGAGGGAGAGCGCGTCATTCGCGTCCGAGTCGAAGCACCTACCGCAGTGGATGATACCGTGGTCACCTATGATGACGGGCACTTCACCTACATTCAGGCGAAAGAGATGATTCGCTCGGGAGAGAGTGCGTGGAGCACCCTCTGGCATGATTTCACAGCACAGTATCTACACTCAAACTTCCAGCGCGGTAAGGATCGGCTTGTGCTGCATATTGGGCATCACCATAACGAGCATGATGCCCTGGATGAACTATGCAGAAGGGCGCAGGAGAGCGACCACTACGCGGAGTGGTGGCAGAGGTTGACTCAATCCCAACAAGGGCTTGTTGAGCGCATCAAACCAAATCTCTCGCCTGAACTGCATAGCGACGATCAACTCTTATCCTTTTTCGTTCACGTTGCAGTCGAGATCTGGCCACTTGTGTCTATCGAGCGTGATCTCGTGCCGTACTGGATGCCACCAAGTAGTGTATCCGCTGATACTCTATACAGGCTTTTGCATAACTATATTGGCGAAAAGGCGGGTGTTCGCGGCTCATTTACCGAGAAGGTGCTGCGCTCGTTTCTTGAACGCGAGCAGATTCACCTTGAAGTGTTGCCCAACGTGCGCATGCTCCGGGAGGCAGTTCAAGGGTGTGGTGCATTGCTTCGGGCATACCGTTCGACAATCGGCACAACCGGCCAGCACATCCAGCGTGCGATTGTTGCTGAGATAGTCAACTGGACGAGGACAGTCACCGGAAACACGCGGGTTGCGATGCTGCTTGATCAAGCCGGTATAGGGAAGACGGTGGTAATGCGTGATGTCCTCGCGTCGCTTGATAAACTGGGCATTGCCACACTCGCAGTGAAGGCCGATCAACAACTCTCCGGCGTTGCCGCCCTTAACGAACTCCCTGCGCGTCTCAACCTTCCCGGGCCAGTTGATCGCGTCGTGGCACGGCTGGCGGCGCTGGAGCCAGTCGTCGTCCTGATCGATCAGATTGACGCTCTGTCGCTCTCACTTGCCCATGACCAGCATGCACTGGATACGATACTGGATCTTGTCGCGCGCCTGAGTCACATCCCTGGGGTCGTCGTCATCCTCTCCTGTCGCATATTTGATCGCAACAGTGATCCACGACTGAAGCGGCTCGCTATCCATACCGGCTTCCATATAAACGAGCTAAGCGATGAGGAAGTCAGTGATGTGCTTCAGCCCAATAGAGTTGACTTCGCAAGTCTTGCACCGCCGCTCAAAAAGCTGCTGCGTGTGCCACTTCACCTTGATCTCTTTATGCGGGCGCTGGAGGGGCGTGACCAAGCGCAGCCACCGTCCATCTGGGGTGGTATCACGAGTGTCCAAGATCTCTACGACCTGCTCTGGCGTCATGTCATCCTGAAACAGGCACCTGGCTGCCCTCCAGCAACCGATCGAGAGGCAGCCATTCGCCTCGTAGCCGCTCAAATGAATCGCGACCAGCGTACAGCTGTGCCGGAAACGATCTTTATGACGCCGGATACGAAGCATCTCGAACAAGCGGTTAACTGGCTCGCCAGCGCCGGTATTCTCATCCAGGGCAATGCCGAGTGGAGCTTTTTGCACCAGACCTTCTTCGACTACTGCTATGCAAAGCAGTTTGTCGAGCGTGGAGATAGCCTCGTGCAAACTGTCTTATCATTATCGGGCGACCAGGGACTCTTTAGCCGCTCCCATATTGTGCAGGTACTCTCTTACCTGCGAGGCCGAAATAACACACGCTATCTACAGGAGTTCTGGCAGCTACTCACGCCAGCTTCAGGTCTACCCTCGCTGCGTATCCACCTACGCGATCTGCTTTTTCGTTGGTTTGGATCGCTTCCTAATCACACGGATGCTGAATGGAGCGTTGCGCTGCGCATGCTCATTCAACCATCAATGCGCCCACATCTGCTGGGCGCAATACAAACCAACCCTGGCTGGTTTGCCAGGCTGCATGAGCAGCTTCTACAGAGCCTGCTAAACTATGATGATCACGTCCTCGATACCGAGATTGTGCCCTATCTCGTCTCGATGGTCAATGTGGCTCAAGGGCAGATTGTAAGCCTCATCAGCCCATATCTTAGACGCAGCGATAAGTGGAATGATCGCGTGGCTCACATCGTATCTGGCATTCGCACCTGGCACGCGCGTGAGGCCGCTGACCTGTTTGAGCAGCTCTGCCAGGAGTTCCCTGGGTTTCACTTCAACCACCTCTACGATCTTCATGTCCTCGTCACACCATACCCTCAGACCGTCTGTCGCCTCGTTCGGCTCGCATTTGACCGCAAGCTAGCAAGTCATATTCAGCCACAATCGGCGCCTACCAAGCGGCATCTATGGATGTTATCCAGCGATCTCGAAGAGCTAAACAGCGGATCGCTGGTTGAAATCCTCAAAGCCCTGAGTGAACGTTGGTCAGGAGATTTCGTCGACGCTATGCTCCCCTGGCTTGAACATGTGCTCAGACTGTCCGGCGAGGCTGCACCAGATAGCCTCCACTATGTACAGGATGAGCTCGCATTTTCTTGGCACGATCACACCTACGCCGTATTAGCTACCCTGCGACAATGCCTTGTACAGGCCTTGACGAAGCTAGCCCGTACCGAGCCAGAAACCTTTCGGCTTCTGGCGCAGCGTCTGGCGGCGCTGCCGTATGAGACACCACAGCTTCTCCTTGCGAACACCTACCAGGCAGTCGCTGACCTGTACACCAAAGATGCGCTGGACTTTCTGTGGGCGGATCAGCGTCGGCTTGATTTGGGTGACCAGCTTTATGATAGCCGACAGCTCATTGCGGTGCTCTACTCGTATCTCTCTTTGCCACAGCGCCAGGAGCTAGAGTCCTATATTCTGGGGTATGTCCCAATTTGGAGGCAGCTTGGCCTGCGTGCATTACAGCGACGCGGCTTGGAACAACTCTTTCTCCTACAAAGCATTCCGCCAGACCTTCTTTCACTGCGTGCGCGCTTCGCCCTATCTCTCTGGGAGCGGAAATTCCCTGGCATTAAGGCGGTAAATGAACCGAGAATCGTTCGTGGTGGGTGGGTTGAGTCGCCGATTACCATCGAGGCTGCAAAGAAAATGGCTGATCGCGCCTGGTTGCGGGCAATGCGGAAGTATCAGCCAGGCATAAGCCACCATGAGCCACTCAAGGGAGGGCCATCCGAACTGAGCGGGGTTCTGGGAGAAGTAGTGAAGGAGAACCCGGAGCGGTTCTATCGCTTGTTTGAGCGGTTACCTTATACGCCCGCCGAACCATACGTAGCCGCGCTCCTGAATGGTCTCGCCGAGTCAACCGCTCCTGCCGAGTGGGTATTTGCGGCGGTTCGACGCTTCGCAGCCCCGCCTTCAGAAGAGTTGGCTCTAACTATTGGACGAGTACTACAGCGGCGAGTTGGCGGTGGTGTTCCCGATGACCTCATCGCGTTGCTCGACGGCTACGTTCGTACCCTCACTCGGGAGTTTGTCGGAGTTGATAACAATCCCTACCTACGCTATTTGAACTCGACACACGGCGCTGCGTTCAATACGCTCATGCGGATACTCGATCAGCGTGCATCTGCGGAGGCGACTGCATATAAGTGGGCGCTAATCGAGTATGCCGCCACCGCTCCATCCAGTGCGCTGCGCGCAGGTGCGATTGAAGAGTTGCTGGACATTCGGCATCTGGATGTTGCACGGGCGGTCAGGCTGTTCATCCAGTTGATGGAAGGTTACCCTGACCTACTTCGCTCCCACTATACGCACGACTTCGTGTACTACAGCATGTACCAGCACTTTTCTCTCATGCAGCCGTTCATCCGTGGGCTGATGGCCTCAGATGATGAGCAGGTCAGGCAGCAGGGCGCTATTCTGGCATGTATCGCCGCGATGTCGCCAAAGATCCTTGAGCTGGAGGAGAATCGCCTGCTCGCTCAGGAAATGGCTGATGAGGCGCTTGAAGGTCATCCCGCGTGGCGTCGTGGCGCAGCCATCGTCTACACGCGATATATTTTGTCTCCAGGAGTTAGCGCGATATGTTTGCATGGGCTGCGTACGCTGCTCGATGATGAGGACGGCGGGGTGCAATCATATATCGGTGGTGTGTTCCATTCATTCAGCGCTGAGCATATCGTCAGCATGCGAAGCTTCATCGAGGCCTATGCAGCGGCGCCGGCGTTCTACAAGGGCAGCCATCAATTCCTGGAATATCTTGCAGAATATGCGCTGCTCGATCCACCATGGACGCTTACGGTGGTCGACTCCATCGCACAGAACACCCACCAGTCAGAGGAATCGCGCTGGTTTCACGGTGGCGCTGATCTGGTGCGGGTGGTTCTGCGCATCTACACAGATCCTACCGCTGACACAAGACTGCGAACGCAGGCTATGAATGCGTTTGACCGCCTGATGGATCGCTATAGCGGTCCATCACAAACCATATTGGGCGAGTGGGATGCCAAGTAGCGTCTGTGCTGAGTGTAGATGCGGCGAGCCGGGAGTAAAAGCTGTAACGATGCGAGCTATTCTGATCGATCTCGACGACACCCTGTTAGGTCACAAAGCCAGTAGCCGGGCGGCCCTGCTGAGCGTATGACAGGCGCACCCGCAGCTAGCCGCGCTGCCGTCCGCCACGCTGCTGGCCGATCACGCTGCCATTCTGGAGGAGGCGCGCACCGAACGCTTCCGGCGCCTCTTGGCCCGCCATAGCTGTGATACTGATCTGGCGCTGCCAGTGGCGAGCTACCGCGATACTTACCAAGAAGTCCGCCAGGCTGTGTCGGGCACGGTGACGGCGCGCTACGCCAAGGTGACGATGCCCCAGATGCGCGCGGCCCTGGAGGAGCTGTATCAGGAGGTGACTGCGGCGGACTGAGGCGGACTGGGGCGGACTAGAGGGAGCGCGAAGCAAATGGTACTCACAATGGTACTCACCCCCCCAAATGGCAAAGGAAACGCGGAATTCTCGTACGAGAATTCCGCGTCCTAATGTGGAGCGGGCGACGCGATTCGAACGCGCGACCATCTGCTTGGAAGTTGGCTG
>JBAXES010000338.1:0-5261 GCA_037140315.1 Chloroflexales bacterium | reverse complement strand
CATCACCAGGGCGCAGTCGGCCAGCTTACGGTCGAGGGCGTAGTAGACGGCGGGGAGCGGGGTGGGGGACGCCGCCAGGCGCGCGTGCACCCCGCGGGCGTTCAGGTCGGCACTGATCGCGCGCGCGAAGAGGTTGCCCATAAACCGCGTGTCGTAGGCCACCAGGCAGCTCCAGCCGCGCCCGGCCAGGCCATCGGCGATCATCGTACCGCGCTGCCGCACCTGATCGAGGGTAAACTCTGCCGCGTAGACAGCCTCCCAGGCGTGGGCGATCAGCCGGTAGCGAGGGCTCATATGCGGCTGCGGAACTCCTCGACCGCAGACATCATCAGGTTGCGGATCTCGCGAGCGCGCTCCATCGTGTCGGCCTCAAAGCGCGTGGTGATCGCCGGCTCGGTGTTCGAGGCCCGCACCAGGCCCCAGCCGTCGCCGAAGTCCACCCGCACGCCGTCAATGTCAAACACCGGGTAGCTGGCGACGAAGCGCTCGCGCACATAGTCGATCACGCGGAACTTCTGATCCTCGGCGAAGTGGACGCGGCCCTCGTCGAGCGAGGGCAGGTCGGGGTAGGGGGCCAGGGCATCGCGCAGGGTGGTGCCCAGCTGGCTGAGCGCATAGAGCAGGTGGGCGCCGGCGAAGGTGCCGTCATCAAAGTAGTGGCCGGGGTAGGTGGCGAAGGTGTGGCCGCTCAGCTCGCCGCCCAGCACGGCGCCTAGCTCGCGCATCTTCGTCGAGATGCTGGAGTAGCCGGTCTTCCACATCACCGGGGTGCCGCCGAGGGCGGCCACCGCCCGCGGCAGCACGGCGCTGCACTTCACGTCGAAGACTACGTGCCCTTTGCGCTGGCCGAGCAGATAGGTGGCCAGGGCGATCAGGTAGCGGTCGGCGAAGATGATCTGTCCCTGGCCGTCCACCACGCCGAGCCGGTCGCCGTCGCCGTCCAGCGCGATCCCGATGTCGGCCCCGTGCGCGCGCACCGCCGCGATCAGGTGCTGCAGGTTCTCGGGCTTCAGCGGGTCCGGGTGGTGGTTGGGGAAGGTGCCGTCGGGCTCGATGAAGAGCGGCACCACATCCAGCCCGAGGGCCTGGTAGGTGCGCAGGCCGATCGGCCCGCCCACGCCGTTGCACCCGTCGAGCACCACTCTGGGCGGGCGGCCGGCGAATGGCAGCAGCCGACAGACCGAGGCCACGTAGGCGTCGCTCACGTCGGCCGTAGATCCCGCGCCGCTGCCGCTGGCGAAGCTGCCGGCGAGGGCGACCCGGCCCACCTCCTGCACATCCTCGCTGCTCAGGGGCTCGCTGCCGACGGCGGGGTGCGCGCGGCGCAGCTTCAGCCCGTTGTACTCGGGCGGGTTGTGGCTGGCTGAGACGATCGCGCCCGCGTCAAGGCCGAGCTGCTCGACGGCGAAGTACATCACCGGCGTGGGCACCTGGCCAATGTCCACCACATCCATGCCGGTGGAGCGCAGGCCGGCGATCAGCGCCGTCTGGAAGCGCGGCGAGCTGAGACGTGCGTCACGGCCAACCGCGATGGTGCGTCGCCCATGTCCAGCAAAGATCGTGCCGACAGCCTGCCCCAGGCGCGTATAGATCGGCTCATCGAGATCAACATCGACAACGCCGCGGATATCATAGGCGCGAAAGATCGTCGGGTTCAGCGCCAGGGCCATCGCTATCTCCTCATGCAGCACCATGTCCCGGCTACCACCCGCACCGAGGCGCAGCCTATGTTGGAGCAGCCCCTCGCGCGCCGGGTGGGCGCAGCGCTCCATCGATCCTAGCGTAAAGGGTCGCATCCGTCAAGGTTCTTTACAAACGGCCTGATCTCCCGTATAATCTCATCGCCAAGGGTTTCAACATGCAGGCGACGTAGTCTGCTACCTGCGGCCTGACTGAGAGTTTCGCTCTCAGTTATTCTTTTTGTTTCGCCCCAGGAGCAGAGTCATCCCCGGCTCTCCCACGCTGTAGCTCCCATGGGCGACTGCTCAGCAGAAGGCATTGACGACGATGACAGACAAGCCGACGTACCTGACCCGTGAGGGCCGTGCGAAACTGGAAGCAGAGCTTGACGAGCTCACCACCGTTGAGCGTAAGCAGGTTGCTGAGCGTATCGCGGCGGCGAAGGAGCTTGGCGATATCTCCGAGAGTGGTGAGTATGAGGACGCGAAGAAGTCTCAGTCCCTCCTAGAGGGCCGCATCCGCGATATTAAGCATATCCTCTCGCGCGCAGAGCTGATCGATGAGGAGACGGTCGGCAACGGCGAGGTCCGCGTCGGGTCGTCGGTCACGGTGCGCATGGAGGATGATAACGAGGAGGAGACCTGGACGATCGTGGGCAGCGCCGAGGCCAACCCGCGCCAGGGCCGGATCTCCAACGAGTCGCCGATCGGAGCTGCGCTCCTGGGTAAACGCGCCCGCCATAAGGTCACGGTGCAGACCCCCTCGGGCGTGATGAAGCTGACGATTGTGAAGGTGAAGTAGCGCGCCTTCCCATACGGTAGCCCCGCTCCCCATACTGGAGAGCGGGGCCTTTTTATTGTGCTGAATGCTGTCAATCGCGAGGATGGTATAATGTGTACACAGATCAGCCTGCGGCGCGTGCCGCCGCGCAGGATAGGGTATCATGGAGCTGAATGACCTACAGACCCAGCGCAAGGCCAAGCTTGAGCGACTGCGCGAGTCTGGCCTTAACCCGTACCCCACGGTTAGCGCGCGCACCCACAGCGTCGCCGCCGCCCTGGAGCAGTTCGCGGCCCTCGCCGAGGCCGAGACGAGTCTGACCCTCGCCGGACGTATCATCGGTGCCCGGCGGGTGATGGGCAAGATCGCCTTCGCCCATATCGAGGACGGCACCGGCTCCATCCAGCTCTGGATCAGCCGCGCCGAGCTCGGCGACGAGCTGTTCGACCGCTTCCGCGATGACCTCGACACCTTCGATATTATCGAGGTGTCCGGCGTGCTGCGCCACACCCAGAAGGGCGAGCGATCAATCTTCGCCCGCTCGATCGGCGTGCTGGCGAAGACGATCAACCCGCCGCCCGAGAAGTGGGCCGGCCTCAGCGATGTGGAGGAGCGCCACCGCCAGCGCTACCTCGACCTGATCGTCAACAGCGAGCGTCGCGCGATCTTCCGCGCCCGCGCCCTGGCGATCAGCACCATGCGCCGCGTCCTCGACTCGCGCGGCTTCCTCGAGGTGGAGACGCCGATCCTCCAGCCGATCTACGGCGGCGCCGCCGCGCGGCCCTTCAGCACGCACCATAACCAGCTCGGCCAAAGCCTCTACCTGCGCATCGCCACCGAGCTCTACCTCAAGCGCCTGATCGTCGGCGGCTTCCCCGGCGTCTACGAGATCGGCAAGGACTTTCGCAACGAGGGCGTGGACCGCAGCCACAACCCCGAGTTTACGATGATGGAGTGCTACCAGGCCTTTGCCGACTACCGCGATATCATGCGCCTGGTGGAGGAGCTGCTGCGCGAGATGGCGGCGGCGGTCACTGGCTCGACGCTGGTGCCCTTCCAGGGCCACGAGCTTGACTTCGGGCCCGACTGGGCGCGCATCCCGATGTCCGAGGCGATCGCCGAGCGCACCGGCATCGACATCGCCCGGGTGAGCGAGCTGGGCGCGCTCCAGACGGCGATCGCCGCCGCCGGCCTGAAGGTGGAGCATAAGATCACATGGGCCAAGCAGGTCGATGAGCTGTTCAGCGAGTACGTCCAGCCCCTGCTCATCCAGCCCACCTTTATCACCGACTACCCGGTCGAACTCTCGCCCCTGGCCAAGCGCAAGCCCGAGCAGCCTAGCTTCACCGAGCGCTTCGAGGCCTTTATCGTCGGGATGGAGATCGGCAACGCCTTCAGCGAGCTGAACGACCCCTTCGACCAGGAGCAGCGCTTCCTCGACCAGCTCAAGGACTTCGCCGCCGGCGACGCCGACGCCCACCAGATGGACGCCGACTATGTGAACGCCCTGATGTACGGCATGCCGCCCACCGGCGGCCTCGGCCTCGGCATCGACCGGATCGTAATGGTGCTGACCAACCAGCCCAGCATCCGCGAAGTGATCCTCTTCCCACATATGCGGCAGCGCGAGGCGTAGGGCTGTTGCGACCTGCCTGGGGCTGCACCCCAGATCTCGCTTTCGGTTGATGTTTGGCGGCGAAGCCGCTAGGCATCGACAAAATAAAGATCCTTTGAGATCTACGATTTTTATAGAGGCCAGATCATGAGCACAGTCTTGATCAATGGGATTGGTAGTGCGCTCGGCGCCTCCGTGGCTCGCCGGTTGAGTGAGCATGACGGCGTTACCGTGCTCGGCCTGGCCCGCTGCGATCCGCCTGCCCCGGTCGGGCGCGCCGAGTGGCTTGTGGCCCGCCTCAGCGGGCTTCAGATCGCCGAGTTGCTGCGGGCCGAGCACGTGGATACGCTCATTCACCTCGATTTTGCCGGGGCCGACGACCCGGACGAGGGCCGCGAGGCCGCCGTACAGCAGAATGTCCTCGGCACGATGGAGGTGCTCGGGGCCTGCGCCGCTGCCGGCGTGTCGCAGGTGGTGGTGCGCAGCCACATTGGGGTCTATGGGGCGAACCCGCTGAACCCGATCCTGCTGCCTGAGTCCCGCCCGATCGCCCGCAGCGGGCTGAGCGGCCTGCTGCGTGACCTCGCCGAGGTCGAGCGATTTCTGGCCGAGTTCTCGAACAAGCACCCCGAGGTACACGTCACATCCCTGCGCATGGCCCCCCTGGTGGGCGGCTGGTCGCCGCTGGTCGAGTACTTTGCCCAGCCCAGCCCGCGCACAGTGATAGGGTTTGACCCGAGCCTCCAGCTGCTGCATATCGATGACGCGGTGGACGCGATCGCTCGCGCGGCGCTGTCGCCGTCCGCCGGCGTCTTCAACCTCGCGGCTGATGACGCCATCTGTGTCTCGCAGGCCATCCGCCTGTCTGGGCAGCAGCCTACCCCGACGATCGATGCGATGATCGGGCTGTCGGCCTCCGTGGGCGACCGCACCAAGCTGCGGCCCTGGCCGTTCGATATCTCATTTCTGCGCCACAGCTGTGTCGTCGATACACGCCGGGCCAAGGATGTGCTGGGGTGGTCGCCCACTCACAGCGCCGCCGACTCGCTCCGCAATGCGCGGCTGAATGGGCGCGCTGTCGATGATAAGGCCTTCTCCGAGGCCGCTATGCGCGCATTTCTCAGCCGAAAGGGGTAAGCTGTGTCAGAGTCGATTGAGATCGAGATCGGTGGCCAGCCTGGCGGCG
>JBAXES010000337.1:0-5265 GCA_037140315.1 Chloroflexales bacterium | reverse complement strand
GGGTGGTGATCTCCTCATCGCGCGCCGACGCGGTCTCCCAGACCGTGGGCGAGCTGCGCGCCCAGGGGATTGTGTGCGAGGGCGCGGCCTGCGATGTGTCCGACCTGAGCCAGGTGCGGGCCCTCATGCGGCGTGCGCTCGACGCCTTCGGCCAAGTTGATATCTGGGTGAATAACGCGGCGGTGTCCGGACCGTTCGGGGAGACGCTGGAGATCCCGCCGGAGGAGTGGCGGCGCGTCCTGGAGGTGAACGTTTTCGGCTGCTACCACGGCTGTATCAGCGCGCTGCCGCACATGATCGAGCGGCGCTCCGGCAAGATCATCAACCTCTCGGGCGGAGGTGCCACGCGCGCCCAGCGCTTCCTGAGCGCCTACAGCACCTCGAAGGCCGCCGTTGTCCGGCTCACAGAGGGCTTCTCCCGCGACTACAGCGACCACCCCTATATCTCGTTCAACATCCTCACCCCCGGCATGGTGCCAACCGATATGATGAGCGGATTCCGCACCGTCGGCACCGGCGCCGAGACGATCAAGAGCCTGCCGAAGGTGATGCGGATCTTCGGCACCACCGCCGAGGAGACGGCTGAGGTGGCCCTACGTATGGCGTCGAGCGCGACCGATGGGGTGAGCGGGAAGATCTTCGAGCTGATGCCGCGCCGCCGGGCGCTCTGGCGGATCGCCACGGCGGCGCTGCGCGGGCGGCTGGCATAGGGGAGGGCGTATATCACTTCCTGACGAGGAATACACCCCCGCGCCCGCCGCAGCGGGAACGGGGGAGGGGAGACGTATGGCGAACCTGAACGAGCGAATCGGCGAGGCGATCAAGCGCAAGCGCCAGCGCGACCGGCTCACTCAGAACGACCTCGGCGGCAAGATCGGCGTCAGCGGCTCGTATATCTCAAGTGTGGAGTCGGGGCAGACGGGGGTGCGGATCACTGAGCTGGAGGCCCTGGCGGCCCACCTGCGCACGACGGCGCTCGACCTGATCAACGAGGCGGCCGGGCGCGACGAGTATAAGTTCACAACCGAGACGCGCGAGCGCGACGCCTTCCTGACGCTCTACGATGGGCTGAGCGCCGACCACAAGAAGCAGGCCCGCACCTTCCTCATGTTCCTGCGCGACCTTCAGCTCCACCCGCCCGCAGAATAAGTGCGAGGCGTGAGATATAATCTCACGCCTCCCGCTTCGCCCGACGCTACGACTTTCGCCCCATCGATTTGTAGTAGTTGTCGGCGATCTTCTTGGCCCCGGCGACCAGCTCGTTCCAGTTAAAGATTTCTACGTCGGGGATGAGCCGCTGGCGCTGGATGAGTACCCAAGACCAGAGCACCGCCTGCCCCAGAAATACGAACACGACAATGCCTACCATGACCCAGAAATCACCCATGGTCTACCTGCCTTTCCTGCACCACGACGTTTGACCTATCATACCGCAGCCGTGTGCTATACGCAACTACCAACTGCGCCGCGCGCGTTCAGCGTGTTATAATCCTGGGAAAACCAGCATAGTGGCAAGGGTCAGCATCACTCACATGTATCGACTCACCCTTATCCTTGGCCTGGCTCTGCTCCTCGCCGCCTGCGCCCCGGCTGCCCAGGTGCCCGCGCCGACCCCTGCCCGGACCGCCACCCCCGCGCCAACCACGCCGCCGCAGCCTACGGCGACCCCGACTCAGGCGCCCACCGTCACGCCTGCGCCGACAACCAGCGCCGCGACGCCGGCGGCGGCGGTCGATCTGCTCTCCGGCGTGCAGAACGCCTCGGCGGCCCGCAGCTACCGGGCGGAGGTGTCGATGTCCGGCAATGGCACGGCGGGCGCGGTCAGCCTGGGCAGCCCGCAGGCCCCCGCCGAGGTGATGGGCATGGAGGGGGCCTTCAGCGGGGCCGACTATCGGTTCACCCTGACCGGCTTTGTCACCGCCCTCTACGGCGGCAGCTCAGCCACGGGCATCCAGGTCGTGCATGTGGCCGGGCAGGACTATATCCACGGCCCGCTGGCGGTGATCGGCGCGTTCCGGGACGCCTGGTATCGCCTGCCGCCGACGCGGGCGGCGCTGGCCACGCCGCCGCTCTACCCCGCCGGCCTGCTGGCCCTGGTCGCGCAGAGCGGCGTGAGCCCTACGGGGTTCAGCCCGGCCGGGCAGGAGCAGCTCGACCGCCAGCGCTGCCAGCGCTTTCGCGGCGACCGCGCCGCCTCGCTGGCCATCCTCAAGAGCCTGGGCGATAGCGGCCTGCCCGTCGACACGGTCTCCGAGCATATCGACCGCGTCGCCGCCGATCTCTGGGTCTGCGCCGACGGCTACCTGCACCAGGTGCGCCTGGCCTTCGCCGGCGCCACCCCGGCCCAGAAGCCGCAGCCGTTCGACTTCACGATCAGTATGCGTATGTACGACTTCGCCGCCGATGTCGGCGTCGCCGCCCCCGACACAGCCCTCGACATTGCGGCCCCGCCGTCGCCATAGAGCCAGGTCAATGTGATTTGGGGTGCAGCCCCAAACCTGCTTTTTGTTAGGTTTGGGCGGCTCCGCCGCCCAAACCTAACAAAAAAATCATAGGGGCGGAGGAGCCGCCCCTACACCCCCACCGGCAGGTGGTAAGGAGAGCGATATGATCCGTTACGTGCTCCGTCTCGCGGCGGCAGCGGCGCTGCTGCTGCTGATCGCCGCCCCGGCCCTCGCCCAGGGCCGGCTGCTGATCACCGACCCGGGCGGGCGCCTGGATCGCGCCGCGCTACAGCGCGCCGCCCAGCCCCTGATCAACCGCGGCGCCGAGGTGGCGGTCTACCTCGTGCCGACCGGCGGCGACAGCGACTTCGTCAGCCGACTGACCAAAGATGGCCTGGTGAGCGGCAGCCAGGGCCGCACGAAGATGGTCGCGATCTATGTGGCCCTCAGCCCTGCCTACAGCGCTATCCGCTATGGCGACGCCTGGAACGCGGCGCTTGATGTCAGCCTCGGCGGAACCGCGAACTACGAGCTGATCCGCAAGCAGAATCTAAACCCAGGACTCTCAAGCGGCGACTATACGAGCGCCTTCAGCACCGCTCTGGGGGCGATTGAGGGGGCCATCGTCAGCCCGCCCGCGCCGAACGGCAGCGTCAACGTGGACACGTTGCCCCTGGCGGCCGGCGGCCTGGCGACGGCGGCGGCCATCGCCGGCGGCGCGCTGTACGCCAGCCGACGCCGTGCGGCCAGGCTGAAGGCCGAGGCCGAGCGCCAGCTCAAGGAGGCCCGCGAGGGCGCGGCGACGCTGATCGCCGACCTCGGCCAGCGCTTCCGCAACGCCGACGAGAAGGCCCAGTACGACCGGGTCTCCTACGCGCCGCCCGATGTCGACCGGCTGGGCGAGGCCCAGGCCGCGGCCAAGGATCGCTTTGTGACGGTGCAGACCCGCTTCGACGATGTGGGCGAGCAGCTGGAGCGCAGCGCGAAGCCGCAGATCGCCCAGCTCAACGCCAGCGCCGCCGCCTACACCCAGGTGCGCGACGAGGCTCTGTCGGTGTCGGAGAACCTGGCCGCCGTCGAGAAGATCCGCGCCGACCTTGACGATCTGGCCCGCCAGGCGCCGGGGGAGATCGCCCGCGCAAAAAAATCCTAGCCGACGCCGCCGACCGGCTGTCGGGCCTGGGCAGTGAGATCGCCGATCACACGGCGACCCTCGGCCCGGCCCAGCAGCTGGCGGCCCGGGCCGAGCAGGCGCTTGCGGGGCACGATGCCCGCAGCGCCATCTCGTCCGCCCAGGCGGCGTCGGAGACCGCGACCACCCTGATCGCCACCCTGGCCAGCTACGCCGCCATCCGCGGCGGGATCGTCCAGGCCCGCAACGACGCCGAGCGCCTGGCGGCCGAGGGCTACCGCATGGAGGTGAGCCAGGGCGCCATCGACGGCGCCCGCGCCGCGCTGACCGAGGCCGGCAAGGCGCTCCAGGCCGGTGGCCCGCCGGCGGCTGGCGTCAAGCTCCAGGCCGCCCAGGCCATGCTCGACGAGGCGGTGGCAAACGGAACGGGCCTCGTGGCCCTGCGCCAGACGAACGACCAGCGCATCGCGGCGGTCGAGCGGCGCGGCCAGGCCGCCGCCGGCCTGATCGCCGAGGGCCGGCGCACCTTCGACATGGTCGATGAGTTTGCCGAGGCCACCTGGAGCGACATCCGCGGCAACGGCAGCGAGTCCCAGGCGGCGGCCGACCGGGCCCAGGGGCGCTGGGAGCGCGCCCGCCAGCGCAACACGATGGCGGCCCAGGAGTTCCACGCGGCCCGCGAGGACCTCGACGTCGCCGAGCATGAGCTGGCCATGGTCGAGCAGCTGATCGGCGCGATCTCCCAGCGCCTGAAGGATCTAGAGCAGGGCCGCGACACGGCCCGCGCGCTGATCGCCGAGGCCGAGCGCAGCATCGCCGCCGGCTGGGAGTTTGTGCGCGGCAACGACGCCGATGTCGGCAAGGCCCCCGAGGTGAAACTCCAGCGGGCCGCGAGCCTGCTTGAGCGGGCCAAGGGCGAGGCCCAGGCGCCGAAGCCGAACTGGCTGGCCCTCGTCCAGGACGCCCAGGAGGCCGACCAGCTGGCCGACGCGGCCCTGGCCGGCGCGCGCACCGAGGCCGAGGAGATGGCCAAGCTCCAGCAGCAGGCCGCGCAGGCCCACCAGCTGGCCGCCGCCGAGGTGAGCAAGATCACCCAGTTCGCCGAGCTGCACCGGGGCGATGTCCAGCAGCCGAACCTGGCCGCCGCCTTTGCGCTCGCCGAGGCGATGGCGCAGGCGGACAGCCAGGAGCGGCGCGCCCAGCAGCTCGTCGAGGAGCAGCGCCGCGAGGCGATCGAGCGGGCGATCGCCGCCTACCGCCAGATCCGCGGGCAGACCGACCAGGTCTATAAGGCGGTCTACGCCGACTTCGAGCGCCTGGAGCAGCTGCGCGGGCAGCTGAACAGCGAGGTGCGCGATGCCCGCTCGGCCCTCGGCGAGGCCGAGGGCCTGGCCGGCCAGGCGGCGGGGCTCGGCCACAGCCGCGAGCGCCTGCGCGCGCTGCGCAAGAGCTTCGATGGCATCCGCCTGCCGGTGAGCGGCGAGGCCGAGATCGCCCGCACAACCCAGCTCGCCCGCTCGATCCGCAGCGATGCCCGCGGCATCGCCGATGAGCTCCGGCGCAGCATGCCTGCGCACAGCTCGAACGCCGGCGATGTCGTGGCCGGGATGGTGATCGGCGCGATCCTCAGCTCCGGCTCCGACCACCATAGCGGTCGGAGCCGGAGCTGAGGATCGCGCCGATCACCAT
>JBAXES010000336.1:0-5294 GCA_037140315.1 Chloroflexales bacterium | reverse complement strand
ATCCACGCCCTGCGCGTGGCCCGCAGCCGGCGGGAGGCCACGCGCAGGGCGTGGATATCCTCGATGCTGCGGTCGGCCCGCACGTCGCGCTCGGCGAGCAGCATGCGCCGCAGGTGCCGCCGCAGCAGCACGCGGCCCAGCTCGGCGAGGGCGGCGTCGGGCGCGGCGTACCAGCGTGGCAGCAGGGGCACATCCTGGCTCGCATCCGCCTGCCCGCGCTCGGGTTCAGGGGGGAGGGGGAGGTCAAGCTGATCGGAGGAGGCGGCCAATGCCTCGCCGAACACCTTGCGCCAGAGGTCGGCCTTGGCGACGGCCTGCGCGCCATCGGCGGCGGCCTGCGGCCCCTCCAGCCTCAGCGCGAGGCCGGCCTCCCCCGGCTCAACCCCCAGCAGGCAGGTCGTCTGCGCGTGGCTGTAGTCTAGGCCGTCGGCAACCCGCAGGATGGCGGAGAGCTGCAGCGCCTCGGCCTGGGCCTTCTTGCCCAGGCCCAGGAAGGCCGGCTCAAGCTGCGGGCGCACCCGCTTGCGGTGGAATGCCACCATACATGCCACAACCGCCTGGTCGCGCTGGCTCAGGTCGTCGATCGCGTGGCGCAGCACGATATCGCGGCCCACCAGGTGGTGCTGGGGCGGGTCGGTGGCCATGCCAACGTCGTGCAGCAGCGCGCCGGACTCCAGCAGGCGGCGGCCGGCGGCGGGGAACCCATAGCGCTCGGCCACGGCGTCAAAGAGCGCCAGGGCCAGATCAGCGACGTGGCGGGCGTGGGCGAGATCAACTCGGTAGGACGCGAGGAGATCGGCGAGATCAGCCATGGGTTCCTCCTTCAATCAGCGTGCCCGAGCAGTGCGAGCCCGCGCTGGAGCTTTGATCGTGGCTCGGGCAGCAGATCGATATGCTCGCGCAGGGCTGCGGCGATGGCGGCCAGGTCGGACTCCGCGCCGCCGGGGAGCTGCTCGATCTCCAGCTCGCTGAAGGGCACCTCGCGACCGTCCACCTGAAACACCCCGTGGTCGAGGCAGATCTCGGCCACCTCGTGGCCCTGGTAGGAGGCGAAGATCAGCTCGCGGCGGGTGACGATGGTGAGGGTGGGCAGCAGCGGCGCCGAGCCGATCAGGGCCAGGGCCAGCTCGCGGGCCGGGCCGGCGGGCCAAGTGCGCGGGTCGGGGTCGCCGTGGGCAAACTCGTACTCGGCGCGGCGGTGGAGGCCCGCGCTGACCTCGGCCGGCCCCTTGAGGGTGACGAGTGAGCGCCCGCCGACCTCGCGCAGGCGCAGGCCGTAGCGGGCCTGGCCGAGACGGCGGTCGGCCGTGTCGAAGTAGCGGTTCTGCTGGCGCTCGGGCGCGGGCTCGGCGCGCAGCGCGTAGGTGCCCAGCCGGCTCAGCCCGGCGACCACGGTCAGATCCGCGGCGCTAACGGCATATTTTGCTTCAACTTCCATGATATGTAAATCCCCGCGAACAAGGCCTCAAGATACGCACCTAGAGCACTGAGCAGGACAATTGAGCCACTGAGGCACTGAACATTGTGACTCCCTGCGTTCGTACGCGCTATAGCCAGGCTCAATTGATCTGCTCGCTGCTATAACGCGTACGAACGCCACGCATCAGGCACTCAGCATAGCACATCTTGTGCTGCCCAGGCGGATACACAAGCGGGCGAAGCTAGGCTATACTCCTCACAGCATACGCGCCTGGGGCGCAGCCTCCAACCTACTACCTGCATCAGCCATGGGCCAGCGCATCATCCACATCGGCGACGCGCCGCTGCCAACGCCCGACCCCTGGGCGGACGACCCGCCGGGGGCCGCGCGCTGCCCTGCCTGCGCCCTGACGGAGCCAGGCACCGACCGCTGCCGGCGCTGCGGCGAGCGGCTGCGGCGCCAGGTGCGCAAGCGCAAGCCGATCACGGCGAACCTGGCCATCCTGCTGGTGATCATCGTCGGGCGCGGGCCGATGCTGCTGGCGATCGAGTTTCTCTACCGGCCCCTCGACGCGCCCCTGCTGACCCCGTGGACGATCCTGCTGGCGGCACAGGTGCCGCTTTCCTGGCTCCTCGCCGGCGGGCTGGCCCTGCTCTGGCGCTGGACATGGTTCGCCGTGATCGCCCTCTTTCTGATCGACCTGCCGATGCAGGTCGCCCTGCAGGTCATCGAGTCCGGCAACCCGGTGCTGCCGGTGGCCGCCATCCTCGCCGACCTGATGGTGGTGGGGATGCTGCTCACGGTCTACGACGAGGTGCGCATCGACACGGCGGCCATCGGCATGCCCCCCGATCACGCCCTGCCGAAGACGGCCCAGGGAGCCTACAACCTGGGGGCCGAGTACAGTCAGCTGGGCCAGTGGTACTTCGCGGCGCGGCTCTGGCAGCGCGCGGTGGCCCTCCAGCACGTCGAGGGGCGCTACCGGCGCGCCCTCGGCACGGCCTACCTGCGCCTGGGCGAGCGCGCGGCCGCCGAGCGCGAGATCCAGGCGGCGCGCTGGCTCATGCCCGACGACGAGCAGACGGCGCGGCTGATCGCCACCCTCGCCGAGGCGACGCGCGCGGAGAAAGGCCGTAGCTGATGCGTGTGCTACAATCGCTGGTGCAGGAGGGCAGGGCTATGAGCAAGGTTCACTGGGGTATTCTGAGCACGGCCAAGATCGGCATGAAGAAGGTGACGCCGGCGATGCAGCGCGGCGAGCTCTGTGAGGTGGCGGCCATCGCCTCGCGCAGCCAGGAGTCCGCCAGGGCCGCCGCCGCCGAGCTGGGCATCCCGAGGGCGTACGGCTCCTACGCAGAGCTGCTGGCCGACCCCGAGATCGACGCGATCTACAACCCGCTGCCCAACCACCTGCACGTGCCCTGGTCGATCAAGGCGATCGAGGCCGGCAAGCACGTGCTCTGCGAGAAGCCGATCGGCATGAGCGCCGCCGAGGCCCAGCAGCTGATCGCCGCAGCCGCCCGGCGCCCGCAGATCAAGGTGATGGAGGCGTTCATGTACCGCCACCACCCGCAGTGGCAGCGCGCCCGCGAGCTGGTGCGCGCCGGCGCGATCGGCGAGCTGCGCAGCATCCAGTCGTTCTTCTCCTACTTCAACCGCGACCCCGCAAATGTGCGCAACCAGGCCGACATCGGCGGCGGCGGCATGATGGACATCGGCTGCTACGCGATCTCGAGCGCGCGTTTTATCTTCGATGCCGAGCCCCGGCGGGTCTGCGGCCTGGTCGGCTACGACCCGCAGTTCGGCACCGACCACATCGCCTCGGGCGTGCTCGACTTCCCCGGCGGCAGCGCCACCTTCACCTGCTCGACCCAGCTGACCAGCTACCAGCGGGTGAATATCTTCGGCACCGAGGGCCGCGTCGAGATCGAGATCCCCTTCAACGCCCCGCCCGACCGGCCCACCCGCATCTGGCACCAGCGCGGAAGTGACGTGGAGGAGATCAGCTTCCCGATCTGCGACCAGTACACCATCCAGGTCGACCTGATGTCGCGCGCGATCCTCGACGACACGCCTGTGCCGACGCCCATCGGCGACGCGCTGGCCAATATGCGCGTGATCGAGGCGGTCATCGCCAGCGGGAGGAGCGGGGGCTGGGTAAATTTGTAAATAAAAGCCGGCGGTGGCGTGGCTCCGCCACGCCACCGCCGGCTTTTATGGTATGATGGCACCACCCATGACGCACCGCGTCTAAAGCTCGCTCAGTAACGGTCAAGGAGGACCCGATGCCCTACCAGATCAAGCGCGTGGCGGTGATCGGCGCCGGCACGATGGGCGCCGCCATCGCCGGGCTCGTCGCCGGTGCCGGGCTGCCCGTGCTGCTGCTCGACGTGCCGCCGGGCAAGCTCACCCCCGAGGAAGAGGCGAAGGGGCTAAGCCTAAGCCACCCCGCCGTACGCAACCGCATCGTCAGCCAGGGCTACGACCGGATGCGCAAGGCCCGGCCCGCGAACCTCTACAGCGCCGCCACCGCCGGACTGATCAGCCTCGGCAACACCGAGGACGACTTCGCCAAGCTGGCCGACTGCGACTGGATCGTCGAGGTGATCATCGAGCAGCTGGGGCCGAAGCAGGCCCTGATGGCGCGGCTGGAGGCCGTGCGCAAGCCCGGCGCGATCATCACCTCGAACACCTCGGGCATCCCGATCGCCCTGATCGCCGAGGGCCGCAGCGCCGAGTTCAAGGCCCACTTCTTCGGCACCCACTTCTTCAACCCGCCGCGCTACCTCAAGCTGCTTGAGCTGATCCCCGGCGCGGAGAGCGCCCCTGCGGCCGTGGCCGCCATGCGCGCCTTCACCGAGGACACGCTCGGCAAGGGCGTGGTGGTGTGCAAGGACCGGCCCAACTTTATCGGCAACCGCCTGATCGCCTTCGCCGCGATGAGCGACCTGCGGTTCATCAGCGACAACGGCTACACGATCGAGGAGGTTGACGCGCTGACCGGCCCGGTGATCGGCCGCCCCAACACCGCCACCTTCCGCCTGCTCGACGTCGTCGGCATCGACATTATGGCCCACGTGGCCAACAACCTCTACCCCGCCGTCCCCGACGACGAGAGCCGCGAGACCCTGCGCGCCACCGATCTGCTCGACCGCATGGTCGCCGCCGGCAAGCTCGGTCGCAAGACGGGCGGCGGCTTCTACAAAGAGGTCAAGCAGGGCGGCAAGCGCGAGTTCTGGCCGCTCGACCTGGCCACGCTGGACTATGTGGCGCTCCAGGGCACCGCCGACGTGGACGCATTCATCGCGCAGGCGAACAAGATCCGGGGCCTGCCCGAGCGCCTGCGCTTCATGCTGAAGGCCGCCGAGGACCCGGCCAACCGCGGCGCCGCCCTGGTGGCCCAGACGCTGCTGCCGGTGATGGCCTACGCCGCCCGGCGCCTGCCCGAGATCGCCGACAGCGTGGCCGATGTGGATGCCGCCATGCGCTGGGGCTTCGCCCACGAGCTGGGGCCGTTCCAGATCTGGGAGGCCCTGGGCGTCGCCGAGGCCGCCGCCATGATGCAGGCCCGCGGGCTGGCCCTGCCGGCCTGGGTCGATGCGCTGGCGGCCAGCGGTAACGCCCACTTCTACACCACGCTGGGCGGGCAGCCGGCCGCCTTCAATGTGAGCAGCGGCCGCCACGAGATCTTAGAGCGCAGCCCGCTGGCGATCGACCTGGCCGCGCGCAAGGCCGCCGGGGCCGAAGTGCTCGGCAACAGCGACGCCAGCCTGATCGACCTGGGCGACGGCGTGCTCTGCTTCGAGATTCACTCGAAGGCGAACACGATCAGCGCCCCGGTGATGGAGATCGCCCTGGCCACCCACGACGAACT
>JBAXES010000335.1:0-5299 GCA_037140315.1 Chloroflexales bacterium | reverse complement strand
CATGCTGAGCGCAGCGACGCATCTTCCAGTCCCGTGGATGGGAAGACCCTTCGCTACGCTCAGGGTGACATGGGGCGGGATATTCAAGGTGACAGGGTGACTTTTGCGGTATTGCGAACAGAGATACCGCATCCTGATGCAGTGCAATTGCCTGAACGGTAACGTACGCTGAAACCTTGTCTAAGGGCGCAGCAGCGCGGCGCTGCTGCGCCCTTACTATTGAGGATTTGATGACACAATCACGATCGTCGCTGACGCGGTTCGCCTGGCTCTCGATCGCAGCGGCCGTTGTCACCATCGGGCTAAAGGCCGGGGCCTACTACATCACCGGCTCGGTCGGGCTGCTCTCCGACGCCCTGGAGTCGGTGGTGAACCTGGTGGCGGCTATCGTCGCGCTGGTCGTGCTCACCGTGGCCGCTCGCCCGCCCGACGACGACCACGCCTACGGCCACGGCAAGGCCGAGTACTTCTCCAGCGGCGTCGAGGGGTCCCTGATCCTGGTGGCCGCCGCTAGCATCGCCTACGCCGCCGTTGGCCGCCTGCTCGACCCGAAGTCGATCGAGCAGGCCGGGCTGGGCCTGGCGATCTCCGTCGGCGCATCGGCGATCAACTTTATAGTGGCCCGCATTCTTATGCAGGCCAGCCGCCACTACCACTCGATCACCCTGGAGGCTGACTCCCACCATCTGATGACGGATGTCTGGACGTCGGTCGGCGTGGTGATCGGCGTGGCCCTGGTCGCCCTCACCGGGTGGGAGCTGCTCGACCCGATTATCGCCCTGATCGTTGCCGCCAACATCGTCTGGACGGGGGCGCGCATCTTGCAGAGCTCGGCCCTCGGCCTGCTCGACACTGCCCTGCCTGCCCCAGAGCGCCAGCAGGTGGTGGCGATCCTCAGCCGCTATGTCGAGGCCGAGGGGGTGCAGTATCACGCCCTGCGCACCCGCCAGGCCGCCTCACGTCGCTTCGTCTCCGTCCACATCCTGGTGCCGGGCTCGTGGTCTGTCATGCACGGCCACAAGCTCCTGGAGCAGATCGAGCAGGATGTGCGCGCCGCCCTGTATAACACCACGATCTTCACCCACCTTGAGCCGATCGAGGACCCCGCATCGTTTGAGGATCAGACCCTCGACCGGGCGAAGTGAGCTACATCCAGTATCTTTCAAATAAGGAATTTGTCGCCGCTCAGCCCTCACCCCCCTCTTCCCTCGCCCGCTGCGGCGGGCGAGGGGGTGTTCCGCACCAGAATGCGATATACTCCCCTCTCCCGCATGCGGGAGAGGGGCTGGGGTGAGGGTGCACGATCAGCTTATTTGCAAGGTATTGGAGCTACATCCCCCCCCCGCGCGCGGGCTTGGGTGGCGCAGCCCTAGGCCTGACCGGGCGCCTTAACGGCTTTCATGTACGGTGTACGACGGGCGTTCGGGCTGAAGCCCCCCCTCGCCCGCCGCAGCGGGAGCGGGGGACGGGGGGTGTGGGCCTTCCGGCGCGGCTTGCCTTGGTGCGCATGGGGTTGCGCCCCAGGCCCGGCTTTTTGTTGGGCGTGGGCGACGAAGCCGACCCCACCCCCCGGGAGGTGATACAGACCAGGATCGGCCCGGTGTCTGGTAGAATGCGCGAATGGATGACGGATTAAATCGAACCGCGATCCTCGCGGATCTTCGCACAGCCACCCTGCCGCGCTCCGTGCGCTGCTACCCGCAGGTCGGCTCGACGATGGACGTGGCGCGAGAGCTGCTTCTCGAGCTGCGAGATGATGATCTGCCCCTGCTGGTGCAGGCCGACGAGCAGACGGGCGGGCGCGGGCGGCTCGGCCGGGCGTGGGTGGCCCCCGCAGGCAGCGCCCTGCTGCTCTCATTGGCCATGCGGCCGCGCTGGCTGGCCGCCGAGCGGGCGCTGAGCATGGTGTGGATGGTCGGGGTCGCCCTCTGCGACGCTGTGGCCGAGCAGACCGGGCTGGAGGCGGCCCTGAAGTGGCCGAACGACCTGCTGCTGCCGACGGGCGGCGGCGAGCACGCCAAGGCCGCCGGGATCTTGCTTGAGGCCGGCTTCGGCGACGGCGTGCTCGCGTGGGTGATCATCGGCGTCGGCGTCAATGTCAGCGCCTGCCCGCCGCCGGCCCTCACCCGCTACCCGGCGACCAGCCTGCGCGCCGCGGCCGGTCGCCCTATTGATCGCCTGGCCCTGCTGCGGGTCCTGCTGCGCCACCTGGACACATGGCACGCCCGGCTGATCGCTGGCGATGAGTCGGACCTCTTCGAGGCGTGGCGCGGTCGGCTCCACACCCTCGGCCGCACGATTACAGTCCAGCTGCCCGATGGCCCGATCACCGGGCGGGCCGAGTCCGTTGTCCGTGACGGCTCCCTGATCCTGCGCGACGCCGCAGGTGCGCCGCACATGATCACCACGGGCGATGTGGGTATTCTGTCACACTAATCTCATCCGCCACAGCGCTGCCGTGCGATGACCTATGGTATAGTGTACGGGGTTAAATTAGCATTGAATAACTTGGAGAGCAGGAGGCATGCCTTTCTCTCGCAGGCGTCTCGTTCTCAGCGCCGTTATACTTGTCAGCCTGATAGTCGTAGCTACGACGCTCCGCCTCGCCTATGAGTGGCGACAGGCTCTGGCCGATATCGATTCGATGATCGTAACGCCGGCTGTGATCCCGCTGCCCACGGATGGCGCCACATCCGGCGATGTAGCGCAGCGCGCCCCGGCGGTCGCCCAGCCCCAGCCCGGCAGCGCAGCCCAAGGCACCGGCAGCGCCTCTGGCACCGAGGCCACGCCAACCCTCACCCAGCATACGCTGAACATCCTGCTGCTCGGCACCGACGCGCGCCCCACCGACACTGAGCCAACCCGCACTGATGGGATCGTGCTTGTCCGCCTCGACCGCGACAGTGGCCGGGTGAGCATGCTCTCTATCCCGCGCGACCTGTGGGTGAAGTACCCGAGCGGTGGCGAGGGGCGGATCAACGCGGCGTACCCGGTGGGAGAGAAGAAGTTCGGCCCCGGCGGCGGCGGTGCCCTGGCGAAGGCCACCGTCGGCAAGCTCCTGGGCGTCCAGGTCGATCAGTTTGTGCTGATCAACTTCCAGGGCTTCAAGACATTGATCGACCGGCTCGGCGGCATCAGCGTCGATGCGCCCGAGGCGATCAGCGACCCGGCCTACCCCACCGACGACTACCGCACGATCAGCGTGAGCTTCCCGGCCGGCGTGCAGCAGCTCGACGGCGAGCACGCCCTGATCTACGCGCGCACCCGCCACGCCGACAGCGACTTCGGGCGCAACCAGCGTCAGCAGCTGGTGCTCATGGCGATCTTCAACCGTGTCCACGAGCGTGGCCTGCTCCAGCAGCTCACTAGCCTGGACGACTACACCGGGGCCCTGCGCGGCTATGTGCAGACGGACATGGGCCACAGCACGATGCTGGCCCTGGCCGGATTCGCCCGCGGCCTCCACCCCAGCGACGTGCTGCGCTATGCGATCGACTCCACCAGCATTGTCGACCTGCGCCCCCCGGCGACCTTCGCTGCTGAGCCGAAATCGCTGCGCCGGATCATCGCCCAGTTCACCGGCGAGTCCACATCCACCGCCGGTGGAGAATAACTCGGTAGAGACGCCACACGCTGGCCCCGGCGAAGCCGGGGCCAGCGTGTGGCGTCTCTACATGCGTGCGGAAGAATGAGCACAGA
The DNA here is from genome assembly GCA_037140315.1 of Chloroflexales bacterium. Taxonomy (GTDB): domain Bacteria; phylum Chloroflexota; class Chloroflexia; order Chloroflexales; family Chloroflexaceae; genus Oscillochloris. Next base: position 1,600 of record JBAXES010000335.1, on the reverse strand, counting down.
GCAGACACAGCCTGTCGCAGGCGGCACAATGAGGGGCGTGGCCGCAGCCGCGCTCCTCATTGGCGTCGGCAGTGTCGCCAGCCGCGCCCTCGGCCTCATCCGTGAGCCGACCATCGCCTACTACTTCGGGCGCGGCGCCGCCACCGACGCCTTCACCCTGGCATGGACGGTGCCCAGCACCGTCTACGATATGCTGATCAACGGGGCGGTCAGCGCGGCCCTCGTGCCAGTGTTCAGCCAGTACGCCGAGGGCGACCAGGACGAGTTCTGGCGCGTGGTCTCGGGCGTGGTCAGCATCGCCCTGGCCGCCCTGACGATCCTGACGGCCCTGGTGGTCTGGCAGGCCCCGGCGGTGGTGAGCCTGCTGGTGCAGCCCGGCCAGGAGGGCCTGCGCGACCAGACCACGTCGCTGGTGCGGCTGCTCATGCCCGCCGTGCTGCTGATGGGCGTCTCGGGGCTGACCACGGCCATCCTCTACGCGCGGCAGAAGTTCCTGCTGCCCGCCTTCGTCGGCGCCGCATTCAACACCGGCATGATCGCCGGCATCGTGCTGCTACACGGGCGGCTCGACGTGAGCAGCCTGGCGGCCAGCGCGATGATCGGCTCCGTCGGCCAGGTGGCCCTCCAGCTGCCCGGCCTGCGCGGCGCCCGCCTGCGGCCCAGCCTTAGCCTGGAGCACCCGGCGGTGCGGCGTATCCTGCGGCTCTACGCCCCGGTGGCCCTCGGCATCGGCTTCTCGATCGTCGGCACCCTGATCGATCGCTGGCTGGCCTCCGGGCTGCCCGCCGCGCCGACCACCATGCGCTACGCCACCACGCTCATCCAGTTCCCCCTCGGCCTGGTGGCCTCGGCGGTCTCCCTGGCCGTGCTGCCCACCCTCTCGCGGCAGAGCGCCGCCGGCGACGAGGGCGCATTCCGGGCCACGCTGGCCATGGGCCTCAAGGTGGTGCTGCTGCTGATTCTGCCGGCCACCGCCGGCCTGCTGGCCCTCTCCGGGCCGGTCACGCGCCTGCTCTTCGAGCGCGGGGCCTTCGGCAGCGCCGACTCGGCGGCCACGGCGGCGGCCCTGCTGCTCTACCTCCCCGGCCTCCCCGCCGCCGCGATCGACCAGGTGCTGATCTTCGCCTTCTACGCGCGCAAGAACACCCTCACGCCGAACCTCATCCAGGGCGCGGCGATCAGCTTCTACCTGCTGGTATCCCTGCCGCTGCTCGCCCTCACAAAGCTCGGATTCTTGGCCCTGGTGCTCGGCAACTCGGCCCAGTGGGTCGGCCACGCCCTGATCGCTGCCTGGCTGCTGGCCCGCGCCGTGCCTATGGGCAGCCAGCGCCTCGGCGAGGCGGCGGCCAAGGGCCTCCTGGCCAGCCTGATCATGGCCGGCACCGCCGCCGGCACCGCCGCCCTGCTCGGCGGCGCGCCCGCCCTGCTCCAGGTGGCCCTCGCCGGCGGCGTCGGCGGCGCACTCTACCTGGGGGCCTGCGCCGCCCTGCGCGTCGAGGCCCTCGGGTTTTTCCTCGGCGCGCTGCGGGCGCGCTTCGCCCGCTAAAGACAAGGTTTCAGCGTACGTTACCGTTCAGGCAATTGCACTGCATCAGGATGC
>JBAXES010000334.1:0-5306 GCA_037140315.1 Chloroflexales bacterium | reverse complement strand
CGCCCTGGAGGCCGCGCCCGGTTTCGCCTTCGACACCGAGGCGACCGGGCTGCGGCCCTTCCAGAGCGCCCTCTGCGGGGTCTCGATCGCCGTCTCGCCCGGCAGCGCGGTGTACGTGCCCTGCGGCCACGCCGAGGGGCCGCAGCTGCCCAGCGATCAGGTGATCGCGGCGCTGAAACCCTTCTTCGAGGACCCGGCCAAGGCCAAGTACGCCCACAACGCCAAGTTCGACATCGAGATGCTGCTGGGCGCGGGGGTGGCCGTGCGCGGGCTGGCCTTCGACACCATGATCGTGGCCGCCCTGCTCGGCAAGCGCGCCGGGCTGAAGGACCTGGCCTTCTACGAGCTGCAGCTGCCCGACGCGATGACCCCGATCGAGGATCTGATCGGCCGGGGCAGCAAGCAGATCACCTTCGACAAGGTATCTGTGGCCCTGGCCACGCCCTACGCCGCCGCCGACGCCGATATGACCCTGCGCCTCGTGCGCGCACTGGAGCCGCAGCTGGCCGCCAACGAGCGGCTCGCCAACCTCTTCCGCCGCCTGGAGCTGCCGCTGGTGGAGGTGCTGGTGAAGATGGAGCAGGCCGGCATCGGCCTCGACAAGCCCTACATCGAGCAGCTGGGCGTGAAGCTCGGCGCGCGCATCGGCGAGATCGAGCACGAGATCTACCAGATCGCCGAGCGACCGTTCAACATCAACTCCAGCGACCAGCTCAGCGATATCCTCTTCGGCAAGATCGGCCTGCCCACCGAGGGCGTGGAGCGCACGGCGAAGACCAAGAAGTACTCGATCACCGCCGACACCCTGGAAAAGCTGCGCGCGAAGGACACCAGCGGGATCTGCGAGCGCATCCTAGAGTACCGCCAGCTCAGCAAGCTGAAGAGCACCTACGTGGACGCCCTGCCCGGCCTGGTCAACCCGCAGACCGGGCGGGTGCATACGACCTATAACCAGGTTGGGGCGGCGACAGGGCGTTTGAGCTCGAACGATCCCAATGCCCAGAATATCCCAGTGCGAACCCAGGAGGGCCGCGAGATCCGCCGCGGCTTCGTGGCCGCCCCCGGCCACACCTTCATCGCCGCCGACTACTCGCAGATCGAGCTGCGCGTGCTGGCATTCATCACCAGGGACCCGAGCCTGGTGCGGGCCTTCCAGGAGGGCCAGGACATCCACACGGCCACGGCCGCACAGCTCTTCGGCGTGCCGATCGAGCAGGTGGACAAAGGCCAGCGCCGGATCGCAAAGTCCGTCGTATTTGGCGTCATCTACGGGATGAGCGCCTTCGGCCTGGCCCAGCGCACCGAGCTGAGTCGCACCGACGCCCAGGCGCTGATCGACGGCCTCTTCGCGCGCTTCCCCGGCATCCGCAGCTACATCAGCGAGACGCTGGAGTCGGGCCAGGCCAACGGCTACGTCTCCACCATCTTCGGGCGCCGCCGCGAGATGCGCGACCTGCAGACGAAGGGGCCGCGGCGGGCGGCGGCCGAGCGCGAGGCGGTCAACGCGCCCATCCAGGGCACCGCCGCCGACATCATGAAGATCGCCATGGTGAACATGTCGCGCGCCCTAGAGGAGCGCGGCCTGCGCACGCGCCTGCTGCTCCAGGTCCACGACGAGCTGATCCTAGAGGCCCCCGACGACGAGCTGGAGACCGCCAAGGCGCTGGTGCGCGAGGTGATGGCGGGGGCCTACGAGCTGAAGTGGGCGGATGAGGACGGCGTCGAGCAGGAGGTGCCCCTCGGCGTGGATGTGGAGACCGGCCCGAACTGGGAAGAGATGGAGTAAAGTCTGGTATCCTATACGGCGATGACGAAGTCATCACCGCATAGGATACCGCGAGGACATATGACCCACGAACGACCCACCTTCTCGGTGGTCGCGCCGGTGTATAACGAGGAGCAGCTGATCGAGGAGTTCTGCCGGCGCACCAGCGCGGCGCTAGAGCCGCTGGGCGAGCCATTCGAGATCGTGCTCGTGAACGACGGCAGCCGCGACCGCTCGCCCGAGCTGATGCGCGAGATCAACCGGCGCGACCCGCGGGTGAAGGTGGTCTACTTCTCGAAGAACTTCGGCCACCAGCTGGCGATCACCGCCGGCACCGACTACGCCCAGGGCCGCGCCGTCGTGGTGATCGACTCGGACCTGCAGGACCCGCCCGAGGTCATCCCCGAGCTGATCGCCAAGTGGCGCGAGGGCTACGAGGTGGTCTACGCAGTGCGCGCCGAGCGCGAGGGCGAGACCTGGTTCAAGACGATGACGGCGGCGCTGTTCTACCGCCTGATCGTTAAGATCACCAGCGTGAACATCCCGGTGGACACCGGCGACTTCCGGCTGATGGACCGCCGGGTGGTGGACTCGCTGGCCCGCATCCGCGAGCACCACCGCTTTATGCGCGGGCTCTCGGCGTGGGTGGGCTTCAAGCAGACCGGCGTGCCCTACCGACGCCACGCCCGCAAGGCCGGCGACACCAAGTACCCGCTGCGCAAGATGCTCAAGTTCGCCCTGGACGGGATCACCAGCTTCAGCTACCTGCCGCTCCAGCTGGCCACCTACATGGGCTTCGTCACCGCCGCGATCAGCATGGCCTTCCTGATCGCCGTGGTGGTGATGCGCCTGCTCTACGCCGGGAACACCGCCGACTCGGCCTTCTACGGGCAGGCCAGCACGCTGGCGATGGTGCTCTTCCTCGGCGCGGTGCAGCTGGTCTCGATCGGCATCATCGGCGAGTACGTGGGCCGGATCTACGACGAGGTCAAGGGCCGGCCGCTCTACATCGTCTCCGACGCCCTCGGCTTCGACGACGAGGGCCGGCCCTACGGCCTGCGCAACCGGCGCTAGCGCCGCCTCCCGGCGGGGGTTTGGGGGTGGCTTCGCCACCCCCAAGAGATCTTTTTTGTTGGTTGTTGGCGGCAAAGCCGCCAACAACCAACAAAAAGCTGGGTCTGGGGCGCAGCCCCAGGACTCTCCCCACTTGCGAAGATGCGCCGGCCAGCGTATAATACGCCCCGTCAATGCGGGGAGGTGGCGGAGCGGTTGAACGTGCTCGTCTCGAAAACGAGTAGGGTCTGAAAAGCCCTCGAGAGTTCGAATCTCTCCCTCCCCGCCAAACCAAGCGCCCAGCCTGAGCACAGGCTGGGCGCTCGCCATTTCGAGGTGCCCCCATGAGCGACGCCGACACCCACAGCCAGATCGCCGAGCAGGCCCGCCTGATCGCCTGGCTCCAGGACCAGCTCGACCGCCAGCGCCAGGTGAACGGCGAGCTGCGCAAGGCGGTGGCCGACCTGGCCCGCACCTTCCAGGAGTCCCTGGCCGCCGCCTACGCGGCCGGCGAGTCGGGCGACATCGACGCGGTGCGGCGGATCACCCGCGCCAACCAGGCCAGCTGGCAGGGCTACCTCCAGCAAATCGTCGCCGCCGCCGCGCGGCCCGCGCCGCCGGATCAGCCCGAGGCGTGACCGAGCCTCACCGATCCAGGTTCAGCAGCAGCTCGCGCAGGGCGGCCAGCTCCGCCTGCGACGCCGCCCCGCCCGAGCTGTAGAGCCCGCCCGGCACGCGCTGGGTCAGCCCGGCGCTAAACTGCGCGAAGCCCGGCGCCGCCGACAGACTATCCGCCGCGCCGCCCAGCCGGCCGATCATAGCCGCGATCGCCTCGGGCCGGTTCGAGAAGATGACGTAGTGCTCGAACAGCGCGAGCGCGGCGACCGGGCTCGGCGCGCCGCCCACCTGCACATAGATTGTCCCCTGGCCCGCCGGCGTCTTGCGCATGATGTCGCCGCGGGCCGCGCGGGCCGCCAGGTGCCGCTCGATAAACGCCTCGGCCTGCGGGTCGTTGCGCGAGCCGATCAGGAAGACCACCTCGCCCTCGCGCAGCAGCCGCTGCGCCGAGATCTCCCCCGGGCCGCCCAGGCCGCGCACCGCGACCGCCAGCGTGCCGCCGACCCAGGTCAGCAGGCTCTTGTCGTAGTCTACGCCGAGCAGGTGGGTGGCGCCATCGAGCACACGCAGCGGGTCGCCCACGCCAACCTGGTCGCGCAGGACGCTGGCGACCTGCGCGCCCTCGGGCATGTCGCCGAGGCTGGGCGAGAGCGTGACGTAGAGCTCGGTGTCGGCGGGCAGCAGCTCGGCCGGGCTAGCCGCCCGCTGCATCGTGTAGAGCCAGAACCAGTAGGCCGCGCCAAGCAGCACGGCGACGAGGGTGATGCCGAGGCCGCCCAGCAGCGCGTAGCCGAGGCCGCGCTCGCGGCGGGGCGCCGCCGGGGCGCCGGTAAGGGATGGGGTTGACATACGATCTCCTGCTGGAACCCGAGATAGGGCTTAGCCCAGACCTATGGTACCATGGGTAGACGCGGATCGCAGATCCGCCGCCGCGATATTGTCGTCCTCGGCCACGGCGGACTCCTGGTGAATGGTGAATGGTGAATTTTGAATGTAAAATATCATTAGCCCCAGAGACAATCGAGGCCGATGTCCGCCATTCAGCATTCAGCATTTAGCATTCACCATTATGCCCGACCAGGCTCCCCTCACCTACGAGTACCACATCATCCTGAGCCACCCCGACATCGAGGGGGTGCTGCTGCTGCCCGGCGCGGACGGCTGGCGGCTGCCCAGCTTCACCGCCGCAGAGCGCCGCTTCTGGCAGGATGTGGACCATATCGGCCGGGCGATGGCTGAGCGCTACGGCGCCAGCGTGGACACCCTACGCTGCGTGGCCATCGACTACGAGCGCGACTACGAGCTGCTCTCGAAGGTCTACGCGGCGGCGCTGCGCGCCCCGGCCTGGCCGCCGCCGCCCGGGGCGATCTGGGCCGGGCCCGGGGAGATCGCCAGGCTGCCCCTGGCCCTGCCGCGCCAGCGTGCGGCGATCAGCGAGTGGCTCGCCTGGCGCGCCGCGGGCGCCCCGGCCACCCGCGCGCCATGGTACGTGCCCGGCTGGCACGCGCAGGCCGCAGGCTGGGTCGCCGACCGGCTGGCCGACCTCGGCATCGCCCAGCGCGGCCCGCCGGAGCAGCAGCGCTCCTGGCAGCGCTCGGCTATCCTGCGCACGCCCACAGACCGGGGCGAGATCTACTTTAAGGCGGTGCCGCCAATGTTCAGGCACGAGCCGGCCCTCACCGCCGCCCTGGCCGCCGCCGACCCGGACCGCATCGCCGCGCCCCTGGCCATCGACGCGGCGCGGGGCTGGATGCTGACGCCCGGCGTCGCCGGCCACAGCCTGGACGAGCAGCCCGAGATCGGGCTGTGGGAGGCGGCCCTGCGCAGCTTCGCCGAGCACCATGTCTATGCCGTCTGGGACTTCATGAGC
>JBAXES010000333.1:0-5324 GCA_037140315.1 Chloroflexales bacterium | reverse complement strand
TTCAGGCAATTGCACTGCATCAGGATGCGGTATTTCTGTTCCCTGTTCCCTGTTCTCTTGTCTAAGACCATAGCTCACAAGTTAAGGTTTTCGCTATTTCGTCAAGTGACCGCTCAGGCGTTCTGATCAGCCAGGTTTTACACGGTAGCGAGCAAAGTTGATATATCCTGAGCAACCGGTTTGCATGCCACCTCGAACACTTGGGCGTATAGGCGACCGGGAATTGGTTCGGAATGCGAGTGAAAAAGCCTGTTTTGGCCCTTGACAGATTGGTGGAAACCTTAACTTGTCAGCTATGGTCTAAGACATGGTTCAAACGCACTTGACAGTCTGCCGCCGGACAACCCTCACCCCCAACCCCTCTCCCGCGTGCGGGAGAGGGGCGTATATCGCTTCCTGACGAGGAATACACCCCCTCGCCCGCCGCAGCGGGAGCGGGGGCTGGGGGTGAGGGCCATTGCGAGACTGTCAAGCTGGAATGGCCGATTCTAAAACATGCCGAAGAGCGGGACAATGGCCGAGAGTATGCTACACTACGGTACAAACCCGCGCCCTACTAGGACACGCCATGGAGCTGACAGAGACGCGCGCCGACGGGCTGGGCACCAGCGCGGCGCGCAAGGCCCGCCTGCGGGTGCGCCCGTCGCCGGGGCCGCACAACGCCCTCTGGTACTGGCCGCAGCTCACCGGGGGCTACCTGCGAGTGGCCCGCAACGCCGCGCTCATCCAGATCGCCCGCTACGTGCCCAGCATCGCGCTGAAGAACGCGATCTACCGCGCCCTGGGCGCGCAGGTCGGTCGCCACGCCAGCGTCGCCCTGATGGTGATGCTCGACATCTTCTTCCCGCAGGATGTGACGGTCGGCGACGACTGCGTGATCGGCTATAACTCGACCATCCTCTGCCACGAGTTCACCCGCGGCGAGTGGCGGCGCGGCCCGGTGATCATCGGCCGCGAGGTGACGATCGGCGCCAACTGCACCATCCTCCCCGGCGTAGTCATCGGCGCCGGGGCCACCGTCTCGGCCATGAGCCTGGTGAACCGCGATGTGCCGGCGGGCGCGTTTGTGGGCGGCGTGCCGATTAAGCGTATCTACTGATAGGGAGGGCGGGGAGGGTTCGCCCTCCCCAAACCCCTCCCCCGGAGACACTATGCTGCGGCTGATCGACTGGGTGTACGGGTTCATCACCAAGAATCCGCTGATCTTCTGGGCCTGCATGCTCACCAACGGTGTGGGCGTGATCTGGGGCGGGGTGGTCTGGTACGGCCCGATGATGCTGGAGTCCCCGCTGTGGGCCTGGCCCTTCATCCCCGACTGCCCCGAGGCGGCGCTCTGGGCCACCGTGGCCCTCATCCTGCTGCGCTACGGCCGGGGCCGGGGCTGGTTCACCGCCTTCGCCGCCTTCAGCTGCGTCAAGTACGGGGTCTGGACGGTGATGTTCTGGGCGAAGCACTGGAGCGTGGTCGGGTTCGCCGACCCGGAGTTCCCGCTTGAGCTGATGCTGTTCGTCTCGCACATGGGCCTAACGGCCGAGGGCGTGCTGCTGGCCACGCGGATCGGCCCGCTGGCGACCCCGCCGCGCCTCGGCGTGATCGGCTGGTACGCGCTCTCGATCTTTGTGGACTACGGGCTCGGCTTCCACCCGCCGCTCACCGACGCCGTGCCCGAGGCGTATGTCTTCTGGGTGGCCACGGTGCTCACCGCGCTGATCGGGGCCGCCTTGCTGGTGCTGCCGGCCGCGGCCACCCAGCGGGGCGGCGCCCCGGCAACGCTCGTGGGGCGCCAGAGGGATTACGGCGGGTGATGCTGCGGGGGGGAACAGGCCCTCCCCGCGCCCCTCCGATCGGACATCCCCGCACAATGCACAATCGGGGAGAGGCATCTCCCGCGTGTGATAAACTTCGCCCCCCTCGTTCTATTAGGCACGGTTCAGTAGGGGCCATCAGAGGGGGTGGGCGATGGAGCGCCAGGTGAGCGTACACGATCGCGCTGTCGCTGAGCAGCATGGCGCGGCGATGCAGGCGATCCGCCACGAGCTGCGCACGCCGGTGAACCACATCATCGGCTTTAGCGAGATGCTCCTGGAGGAGGCGTCCGATCTCGATCTGCCCGCGCGCTACGACGGCCTGCACCGCGTGGTGGCGGCGGGGCGGCAGATCCTGGCCGCGATCGGCGAGATCCTCGCCGGGAGCGACATCGCCGTGCGCGACTCGGACCTGCGCGCGCTGCATAGCCGAGTCGCGCCCTACCTCGACGAGATCGGCGTGGTCTGCGCCGAGCTGGTCGTCGTCGCCGAGGCTGAGGGCCGCACGCAGTTCGCCGCCGACCTGCATAAGATCGCCGCCGCCGCAGGCCAGCTCGACCGGCTCGCGTCCGGCGAGCTGATACTCGCCGAGTCGCTGGCGCTCGCCGACTCGTCCGCCGCCCTCGGCGGCGATGAGCCCGCCTACATCGGCGGGCACCTGCTGCTGGTAGACGACAACGACATGAACCGCGATATGTTCTCGCGCCGGCTGGAGCGCCTGGGCTATCGCGTCGCCGAGGCCGCCGGTGGCCGGCCCGCCCTCGCCGCCATGCGGGCCACGCCCTTCGACCTCGTGCTGCTCGACATTATGATGCCCGGGATGGACGGCTACGCGGTGCTGCGCGAGATGCACGCCGACCCGGCGCTGAGCCAGGTGCCGGTGATCGTGCTCTCGGCCCTGGACGATATGGCCAGCGCGGTGCAGGCGATCGAGCTGGGCGCAGACGACTACCTGCCCAAGCCCTGCGACCCGGTGCTGCTCAAGGCGCGCATCGGGGCATGCCTCTTCAAACGCCACCTGCGCGAGATGGAGGTGCGCTACCTCAAGCGGATCGAGAACGAGAAGCGCCGCGCCGACGACCTGCTCCACGTGGTCATCCCGATCGGCGTGGCCCTCTCCACCGAGAAGGACTTCAACCAGCTGCTGGAGCGGATCGTGATCGAGGCCCAGCAGCTCTGCAGCGCCGACGGGGCCACCCTCTACCTGCGCACCGATGACAACAAGCTGCGCTTTATGATCGTGCGGACGCGCTCGCTGAACATTATGATGGGCGGGGCCAGCGGCAAGGACATCCCCTTCCCGCCGCTGCGGCTCTACGACGAGCACACAGGGGCGCCCCAGCACAACTATGTGGTGGCCCACACCGCGCTCACCGGCGAGGCGATCAATATCGAGGACGCCTACGACGCGGTGGGCTATGACTTCTCGGGCACGCGCGACTTCGACGCCCGCACGGGCTACCGCTCCACCTCGATGCTCAGCATCCCGCTCAAGGATGGCTTCGGGCGGGTGACCGGGGTGCTCCAGCTGATCAACGCCCAGGATGAGGCAGGCGCGGTGATCCCCTTCGACGCGGTCTCCGCGCAGATGCTCGAGTCGCTGGGCACGCTGGCCGCCGCCGCCCTGGCGGCCTACATCCGCGAGCAGGCCCTGCGCCAGGAGATCACCGAGCTGCGGATCGAGATCGACCTGGTCAAGAAGCAGCGCGAGGTCGAGCAGATCACCCAGTCGAGCTACTTCGGCCAGCTCCAGGAGCGCGCGCGCCAGATGCGCGGCGCCGCCTCGGCCAGCGTGGCCGCCGGGCCGCCGCGCCGCGACCAGGGCACCGAGCTGAAGAAGAAGGTCTACACGATCGGCGACCAGGAGATCCACGCGCGCGAGCAGGGGCCGCCGCACCGCCAGACGATCCTGCTCATCCACGGCTGGTCGAGCAGCTGGTACGCCATGTCGCCGCTGCTGAAGCTGCTCAGCGAGCGTAACCACTGTGTGGCGGTCGACCTGCCGGGCTACGGCGAGTCGCCGCCGCTGCGCCAGCGGGCCACCATCGAGGCCTACGCCGACCTGCTGGCCGATTTGATCAAGGAGATCAGCCCCGGGCAGCAGGTGGTGCTGGTCGGCCACTCGATGGGCGGCATGATCAGCGTGACGATGGCCCTGCGCCACACGCCGCTGATCGAGCGCATGGTGCTGATCTGCCCGACGATCAGCGGGAACCTCTCGTTCTGGATCAACACGTTTATCTCGCCGATCACTATGCTGGAGCGCTACCCGATCGCCGACCGGATCGTGGGGGCGCTGGAGCCGTATATGCTGCGGATCACCGACCGGCTGATGCGGCCGGCCTCGTTCGCAGACCGCACGGAGATCAGCGAGGACGACTACCAGCGCCTGCGGGCCGACGCGCGCCGGCCGGGGCAGGGCCGGGTGCGCGCCGAGTGCTTCTGGGCCATGCGCGCGAACAACCTGAGCGCGAAGCTCGGCCTGGTCACCACGCCCTCGCTGGTGATCTGGGGCATGGAGGACAACACGGTGCCGCTACGCGACGCCAGCCTGGTGGACGACCACCTGCCCGGCACGGAGCTGGAGGTGCTGCCGCGGGCCGGCCACTGGCCGCAGTTCGAGAGCCCCGAGCGCACCCGCCGCCACATCCGCTCGTTCCTGGGCAAGCCGCTCAAGCTGCTGAGGGTGCAGCTGTAGGTAAAATACGCGGGCCGTCGGCGCTACACGCCGACGGCCCGCGTATTTTTATTTGAGCAGAGGTTTGCGGGAAGGCTCTGCCTCACCGCGCACCGCCGCCTTCTTCCAGGGCTTGATCACCGAGATGAAGACCATGGAGAGCAGGAGCAGCAGCATGGGGCCGACGGAGAGCGTCATCATCTGGCGGTAGCTGAGGAAGGTGGGGTCCTGGAGGACGCTCTGCGGCGTGGCGGCGGCGATGTCCTCCATCCCGTTCAGCCACGGGCCGAGGCAGAAGCCGCCGAACAGCGCGATGGCGACGGTGACCACCCACTTCACTGTCACCCAGTGCCACTTGAAGAAGCCCCAGGGCGTGAGCCAGCTGATCAGCAGCGCGCTGAGCAGGGAGCCGCTGGCCGAGGGGATGATCACCCAGTCGTCGATGCGCTGGAGCGCCACCAGCCAGGTGTGCGTCTCAGATCCGGTGGCCGGGCGATACGTGAACTGCAGGATGATCATACATACGGCCGCGCCGACCCAGGCGGCGGTGAACAGGATGTGAAACCCCTTCAGCCATGCGCGGCTGGTGGACCCGAGCTTCTTCACAGGAGCGATCACTTTCGTTGCGATGAAGGCGGAGATGTCGCCGAGGACGGTGGCTATTATACTACCAGCAGCTCGCGCAGCAGGCGGCGCTGGAGCTTGCCGGAGGCGGTGCGCGGCAGCTGGCCGAGCACGGTGATGCGGCGGGGCAGCTTGTAGGCGGCCAGGCGCCCGCGCAGGTCGGCGAGGATGTCGGCCTCGGCGGCGGGGGCGCGCAGGACGACGGCGGCCACGGGCAC